>PXQM01000016.1:4308-6198 GCA_003021325.1 Halobacteriales archaeon QH_10_70_21 | reverse complement strand
CCAGCCTGCTGTCGGACTCGCGGGCCGCCGCCGACAGCATCGAATTCCTGAAGGACGTCGAGCGGCGCCACGACGCCCGCGTCATCTACGGGCACGACCCCGACCAGTTCGAGCGCCTCCGCGGGTCGCTCTGAGGGCCGGACCGGTCACGCCGAGGTCGTCACTCCTGGGTATCCCGCTCGCTCTCGCGCAAGATGAACGGGCCGATGGAGAGCGTCCGTTCGGTGATGGTCGCGAGACCCACCCCGCGCCGCCCGGGCGGCCGTCCCGGGTCCCGTCACATCGACTCACCTCCGACCTCGTGCCGGAAACGGTTTCTACGGCACTCCGGTACGGTGGGTACGGGGCTCCGCTCCGTCGTCGGGTCCTTCGGTCCTGTTCCTCTACGCCGTCGGTCTGGTCGGCTTCACCACGTTCGCGACGGGGCTGGCAATCCCGCCGGGCGACGGGGTCGGCATCACGTTCCGGCGGCGGCAACGACAGCTCCTGGCGGCCGGGGCGGGGGCGACGCTGTGCGCACTCCTGGTTCCCGTCGCCGCGTTCGGGCTCCTGTTCGCCGCTGCGCAGGGCGAGAGCCAGGTGCCGTTCTACCTCTGGGGCCTGCTCCACGTGCTGGGCGGGCTGTCAGTCGCCGCCGCGCTGGCGGGGCGGGGCGCCGAGGCGGTGCGCTCGCTCACGGAGGGAACCCCTTAAGGTCGCGGGGTGCCGACCGGTAGGTATGACTGGCGTACTGCTCGCCGGGCGTGGGGTGGCGCCGTGAGCCTCTCGTATCCGGTCGCGTCGGACCACCAGCTCGCTCGCCTGCTCCAGATCGGGATGGTGCTGGAGGAGGTGGTCGAGGCGCGGGCCCACAAGCACCACGAGACGCTCGACGAGACGGAGCTGGACGAGCCGCTCGTCGAACTGCTCGGGGACGCCGCCGAGGAGTCGGCCGAACACCGCCGGCGGCTCGAGGACCTCGTCGACGAGCTCGACGCCGACCCCGTCGCCTACGACGAGATCGAGACGCTGGTGGCCGCGCGCTACGAATCCGACACGGACTTCGACGGCGTGCTCTACGACCAGCTCTGCAACGAGGAGACGGCCTACAAGTTCTACGACGACCTCATAACGGCCATCGAGAGCTCCGACGTGCAGTTCACCATCGGGCGGGAACGGCTCCTCGAGACCCTGCGGGGAATCCGCGAGGAGGAGAAGGAGGGCGTCGAGGAAGTGACCGAACTCATGGAGGCCAACGCATGAACACGCAGGACCAGTACCTGAAGACCATATACCTGATCCAGAAGCAGGGCGACGGCCCGGCCTCGACCGGTGCGATCGCCGACCGACTCGAGGTCAGCCCGGCCAGCGCCAATGAGATGATCGGCAAGCTCGAGGACAGCGGCCTCGCCGACCACGAGAAGTACGAGGGCGTCTCGCTGACCGACGAGGGCATCGTGCGCGCCAGCGAGGCGCTGCAGACCTACTGCATCATCGAGCGGTTCCTCCACGGCGTCCTCGAGGTCGAGGAGTTCCGCGCCGAGGCCCGCCAGCTCGAGAGCGTCATCGACGAGACGGTCGCCGAGCGCCTCGACACCATCATCGACCGCCAGGAGTGCTGCCCGGACTGCTTCGACGCCGAGACCGACGCCTGCGAACTGCTCGACGTCGGCGTCGAGTCCGAGCCGGCGGACTGATTCTCGAAGTGTTCAAGTGCGGCGCGCCGGTATCCGAAAGCGGAGCCCCGTGGTGTAGTGGCCAATCATAGCGGCCTTTGGAGCCGTTGACGGCAGTTCGAATCTGCCCGGGGCTATGCTGCTGCGTCCGGCCCAACAGCAACATATAATCCCCGGCGAGTTCACCGTCCGGTACGATGCACCCCGACCCGAACGACCCGGCGGAGGAGTGGCC
>PXQM01000016.1:0-4041 GCA_003021325.1 Halobacteriales archaeon QH_10_70_21 | reverse complement strand
GCACTGGAGCCGCAACGAGTCGGTGTACATGTCCGGCGAGGTGACGGTCGGCGACCGGACCATCGAGCTCGAGGACGCGCCGGGCCACCAGGGCCACACCGTCTCGTCGACGAGCCCGCCGGCCGGGTGGACATGGGTGCAGTGCAACGACTTCGCGGAGGACGACTCGGCGGTGCTGGAGGCGCTCCGGCTCGACGGGAAGCTGTCGCTGTGCTTCCGGGTCGACGGCGAGGTCTACCCCCTCAACCGGGTCAAGGACGTGCTCCCGTTCAGCCCGTCGGCGAACGTCGTCGAGCACGACGAGGTCGGCCACTGGCGGTTCCGCGGCGAGGGCGCGGGCGTCGAGCTCCAAGCGACCGTCGAGTCGTCCCCGGACCACTGGCAGACGGTCGCCTACATGATGCCGGACGACTCGCTGCGGTACAACGCCCACTGCTCGCTGTCGGACCTGACGGTCACCTACAGCGTCGACGGCGGGCCGCCGGAGACCATCACGAGCGACGCGGCCCGCGCCGAGTGGGTGAGTGCGACGCCGCCCATCGAGGGGGACTACGAGCCCGAGTGGGAGTGACCGCGAGGGCGGCCCGGAACCGCTCGTTGTCCGGGCGCGCCGGGTGAGCTATTTCCGCCCGGCGGCCGTCCGTCCCCCATGGAGAAGGTCGACCTGGCGGCGGCGTTCGACGCCGTCGACGAGCACTGGTCGCCGCGGCTGGCGGGCGAGCTCAACGGGCAGGTGGTCAAGCTCGCGAAGGCCGACGGCGAGTTCGTCTGGCACCACCACGAGGACGCCGACGAGCTGTTTTTCATCCACTCGGGCGAACTCCGCATCGAGTTCCAGGACGAGCCGGACGTGGTGCTCGAAGCGGGCGAGTTCCTCGTCGTCCCCCAGGGCGTCGAACACCGCCCCGTCGCCGAGGAGGAGACGGAGATGCTGCTGTTCGAACCGGCCGAGACGCGGAATACCGGGAACGTCGAGTCGGCACAGACCGAGACGGACCTCGAGCGGATCGAGTAGCCGGGGGGCCGCGGGATTTCAGTCTTCAAGCGGAGCAGACAGGCGGTCCCCTATTCCCGGAAAAAGAAGGCCGAGCGCGGGACCAAGGGCCGACCGTCAGGGAGGCCCGCAGTGTCTTTTTATCGAAGTTTTTGCCGGCGCGGCTCCGCCGCGCCGTGCCAAAAGTCTCTACATGTAGGCCGCGTCCCAGCGGGTCGGCTTCAGCATGTTGCCGCACTCCTCGCACTCGAGGCGGCCCATCGCGTCCATCGAGGTGACGAGGTTCTCGCAGGCGCCGCAGTAGTAGCCGTACTTGTTCTCCCGGACCTCGTCGGTGTAGACGGTGTAGAACTGGCCGTCGGAGCCGCGGTCGACGTCGCTGCGGTCGATGTAGTATTCGGCCCCGTCGACGATGATGGGCTCCAGGTCGACGCCCTCCTGGTCGACGTAGACGTTCTCGACGAGGGCGCTGCCGTCGATCTCGACGGTGCCCTCGCCGACCTTCGTGAGGCCCTGCTCCTCCCAGAAGCGGTTCCCCTCGGAGTTGTCGGCGAGGACGAGCCCCCGGATGGTCTCGACGCCCTCCGCTCCGAGGCGATCGCGGGTCGCCTGGTAGAGCTCGCGGCCGAGCCCCTCCCCCCGGTACATGACGGCAACGTGGAGCCAGTGGATGTCGCCGCGGTCGCCGGCGATGACGCTCTCGGAGAAGGCCACCGGGTCGCCGTCCACCTCGGCGACGAGGATGAGGACGTCGTCGTCGTCGAGTTTCTCCGCGAAACTGTCGACCCCGTACCACTGTCGGATGGCGTTCTCGATGGTGCTCGGGCTCAGGGAGTACGACGCCTCCATCGAACGCAGTGCGATAGACCGTACCGCCGGACCGTCAGCCGTCGTTGCTTCGCGAACCTCCATGTCCGTCGGATACACACCGAGGTATGATAAAACCGAACCACGGCCGCGAACGCTGGAGGAACGGTCACTCCCGCGGGGGCAGGAGGGCTCCGGGTCCGTGGTCGTCCTGCCAGGCGAAGGCGTAGAGGCGCTTGGCCGGGACGGGGTCGAGACGGCGGCCGTCCGCCGCCTCACCGGTCGCCCCGTTCCAGGTGGTCCCGTCGGCGTAGGGGTCGCCGTCCACGACCTCGAACTCGGGGCCGGGGTGCTCGAAGGCCACGAGGCCGTCCGTGCCGAAGACGACCACGTCGGTCCCGCCGACGGTGACCTCGAGAACGCCGCCGGCCGCCCGGACGGCAGGGAGGGGGACGCCGAGCGCTTCGCCGCCCCGCTCGATACCGAGGACGACCGTCTTCGGGTCGACATCGTCGCGGTCCCACTCGCGGCTGCCGGTCCCGCGGTGAGCCGCGAGGCCGAACCCCTCGCCGGTCTCGTAGTCGCGGTACGGACCGGCGTCGTAGTCGATAGGTTCGGGGTCGTCGCCCTCGCCTGCGGCCTCGCTCTCGCCGCCGGGCGGCTGGAGGACGACGCCGTCGTACTCCTCGCGGAAGGTCGCGTACTCGAGGACAGCCGCAGGGAGGACCGTCAGGGCGGCCCCCTCGAGCGGGCCGGCGATGCACTCGCCGAGCGACTGCTTCCACTCCGAGCCGGTCCGGCGGTCGTACATGACCAGGTCGTCGTCGGCCAGTTTGCCCGAGACGCCGAACGACAGGACGTCGTTGCCCTCGACCGCGAGGTCGCCGGCGGGGAGCCGGCGGTCGTAGACGACGGCGCTCCCGCAGAGCGGGCACCAGGTCACCGCGATGGGACGGCCGGCGACGTCGTTGACGATCTCGTGGTAGTTGAGGAAGCGGAGCGGGTAGGCTCTCGGCTCGCTGTCTGGCGGTTGGTAGACGAGGACGCGGTCGTCGGCGTCGCCGTCGTAGGTATCGCCGAAGGTCGGCTCCTCGACGCTCGGGGTGGCGTCCTTCGGGACGACCTGTCTGACCTTCACGGTGGCCGATGGGCGGGGGGGTACAAACGGTTCACTCTGACTGGTACCGCTCCGGCACGTACGCGGCGAACCGGTCGGGGACCCGCTCGAAGACCGCCGGAGCGAGGTTCGCGAGCGGTCGCCGGAGGACCGCGTAGGCGACCGCGACGACGAGCGCGACGGCCACGACGGCCGCGAAGACGCCCTCGAGGACGACGAGGAGCGGGAGACCGACCGCCATCGACAGCGCCAGGTCGCCGGGGGAGCCGTCGTAGGCGACGAGGCGGCGCGGCGACCGCCACTCCCCCCTGACGTGGTCATAGACGGCCCGTTCGGAGGTGCCCTCCCAGGGGCGGAGTTCGAGGCCGCCGCCGTAGACGTCCATCCGGCAGTGGAGCGCGGCGGCAACGACGAGGAGGGCAGCTGCGACGGTCGCCGGGGCGGTCAGAACGGCGGCGGCGAGCGTCGCCGGGACCGCGAGCACGAGGTACAGCGTCGGGAAGTGCAGCGACCGCCGGTGGCCGGCGTACACGTCGAGGTCGGGGAGGACGCCGCCGACCAGGCCGCCGCCGAGCGCCGCGGGGGCCAGCTCCGGCGTGGACAGCGCCAGCGGGGTCGCTATCGCGAGCCCGGCCAGCGCGTGAGTCGGCAGCATCATACGCTCGAAGCGGAGGGGAGCGTCGGAGATAAGACCGTCGGTGAGCCGTCCATCACCCCGCTGGCGGTGTCGTAAGCCTAAAGAGTCGAACCTGCATTTTTATGGGTAAGATGACAGACGCGTTCGCTTTGCTCCGTCGAAGGTGGATACATGGGCGTTGAAATCAGGGAATCGCCCGTCTCCGACGAGGCGTTCGAGGAGATGAAGCGGTTCGTGCACGACTACCTGGCGGCGAGCGTCGAGGGCGAAGAGGAGGGCGGCCGGATGCGGTGGTACCCGTGGCACTCCGCGGCCTACCGGTACAACCACATCCTCAACGTGACGGAGCTGGCCGCCGAGATAGCCGAGAAGGAGGGCGCGAACGTCGACGTGACCCGCGTGGCGGCGCTGTTCCACGACATCGCCAAGCTGGAGGCCGAACAGGACCTCCACGCCGAGGCCGGCGCCCGCGTCGCCCGGGAGTAC
>PXQM01000015.1 GCA_003021325.1 Halobacteriales archaeon QH_10_70_21 | reverse complement strand
GCCGGGGTCGGCGCCGAAAGAGCCGTCCTCCACGCGCGGTCGTTCGGACGGCCCTTCCACTGGGACGACGAGCTGGTCGTCGACGCCGTCCGCGCGTCCGTCCAGCGGCTCCACGAGTACGCCGCCGAACGTGGGGTCACCGCCTGCGCCGAGAACCCCGAGGGCGACGCCATCGACGTGACGGACGTCCCGTCGCTTCTGACGGGGACGGACGCGTCGATGTGTCTCGACACCGGCCACGCGTACGGCTCCGGGATGGACGGGTCCGAGCAGGCCGACTTCCTCCAGGCGCACGGCGACCGCATCGCGCACGTCCACCTCAACGACACCCGCAGAGACGATGGCGACGAGCACCTCCCGGTCGGCCTCGGACGCATCGACTTCGCCGAACTGACGGCGGCGATGGCCGAGACCGACCGGCGCGGCACCTGCACCCACGAGACCCTCCGGTTCGTGGACCGCTTCGACTACGTGCGGACGAGCAAGCGGCGCTTCGACGACGTGCTCGCGTCCGCTCGGTAGATCACCCGGTCCCGTGCTCGAAGCACTGGACCTCGACGGTCCGGCCCTCGGGGTCGGACGCGAAGAACTGGTATATCTCGTAGCGCTCGTTGTAGCGCGGTTCCTCGTCCGCGACGGACGCCAGCGGCTCGTACATCGCGTCGACGGCCGCCCGGGAGTCGACGACGAACGTGAGGATGCCGTCCGTCTCCGGGCGCTCGCGCTCACAGAACCCGAACCGGAAGCCGCCGGTCTCGAGGATGGTACAGTCTGGCTGTTCGAGCCACACCTCGGCGCCGACCCGCTTGACGTAGAACTCGACGACCGCGTCCAGGCGCTCCGTCCGGAAGAAGACGATGCCGTCCATGCCGGCGGGTCGGCCGGCGCGGACAAAAAGCCACCTCCGGAACCGACACCGGCTTGGGCCGCCGGCGAGACGGTCCGTCCATGACCGTCGCTGCCGACGCTCGCGAGGCCGTCCGCGACCACCCGTTCCTCGAGACCGCGCTCAGGGCCGGCGTCCTCAACTACACAGCCGCCGCCCGCTTCCTCGACGTCGGCGACGAAGAGGCCGTCGCGGCGGCGCTGCGCCGCTACGCCGACGAACTCGACGACCACGACCCGCCGGACCGACGGGCCAGCGTCTCGATGCCGGCGCTCGTCGACGCGCTGGGCCGGCTCCACACCGCCGGCGTCGCGGTCGAGGCCGCCGCCGCCGTCGACGGCACGCTCGCGGTCGTGGTCGGCCGACGCGACGGCGCCGACGCAGTCCGCGCCCTCGAGTCGGCGCTCTGAACGCGGGGCGCTCGACCGACTTCCCCCAAGCGACGCTTTGAAACCCGGCGGGAGCGACCCTCCGGTAATGACGCTCCGCGTGTCGAACACGCTCTCTGGCGAGCGCGAGGAGTTCGAGCCGGCCGACCCCGACGACGTTCTGCTGTACTACTGCGGGCTGACGGTCTCGGACGACCCGCACCTCGGGCACGCCCGGACGTGGGTCCACGTCGACACCATCCATCGGTGGCTCGAACAGCTCGGCTACGGCGTCCGCCACGTCGAGAACATCACCGACGTCAACGAGAAAATCATCGCCCGCGTCGGCGAGCGCGACGGCGACGGGACGCTCGGCGACGACGAACGCGAGGTCGCCTCGGCGTTCATCGACCGACTGCTGACGGACATGCGCGCGCTGAACCTGAAGCGCGCGGAGGTGTACCCCCGGGTCACCGAGCACGTCCCGGAGATAATCGACCTGGTGGAGACGCTCGTCGAGAAGGGGTACGCCTACGAGTCCAACGGCTCGGTCTACTTCGACGTCACCGAGTTCCCCGAGTACGGGAAGCTCTCGAACCAGGAACTCGACGAGGTGGAGGCGCAGGGCCCCGACGACGAGCGCGCCGAGAAGCGCCACCCGGCGGACTTCGCGCTCTGGAAGGCCGGCGGCGTCGACGATGCGGCCGTCGCGGAGCACCGCCACGAGGACCGCGAGTACGCCGCGGAGGCGCCGTCGGGCGAGACCTGGGAGTCGCCGTGGGGCGAGGGGCGCCCCGGCTGGCACGTCGAGTGCTCGGCGATGTCGATGACGCACCTCGGGGAGACGCTCGACATCCACATGGGCGGCCGCGACCTCGTCTTCCCGCACCACGAGAACGAGATCGCCCAGAGCGAGGCCGCCACCGGCGAGCAGTTCGCCCGCTACTGGCTGCACGCCGACCTCTTCCAGACGGGCGAGGAGAAGATGTCCTCCAGCCTCGGCAACTTCATCCCCGTCCACGAGGCGGTCGAGCGCTTCGGGACCAACCCGCTGCGGATGTTCTTCCTGTCGGCGTCGTACAACTCGACGCAGACCTACAGCGACGCCGCGCTCGAGGAGGCCATCGAGCGCTGGGAGCGCCTCGAGACGGCCTACGAGCGGACGACCGATGCCATCGACGGCCCCGCCGCCCGCACGAAGGTCGACTCGGACCTCGGCGAGACGGTGGCGGCCGCCCGCGACGCCTTCACCGAAGCGATGAACGACGACTTCAACACCCGGGAGGCGCTCGCGGCGCTGTTTGACCTCGCGGGCGCGGTCAACAGCCACCTCGGCGACGCCGACGTCTACGACTACCGCGGACTGCGTGCGGCCGTCGAGGCGTTCGAGGCGCTCGGCGAGGGCGTGATGGGCTTCGACTTCTCCGGGGACGCGGCGGGCGAAGCGACGCTGGCCGGCGAACTCGTCGAACTCGTCCTCGACGTCCGCGAGCAGGAGCGGGCGGCCGGCAACTACGACCGCGCCGACGCCCTCCGCGACGACCTCGAGGCGCTGGGCGTCGAGGTCCAGGACACCGACGACGGTCCGACCTACCGGCTCTGAGACCCGGTCCGCAGCGACGGCAGTGGTCGGTGCCGTCGTCGCAAAGGCCCGGTGAGCCGAGCGGAGATCCCGTCGACGGTCCGCCGTGGGCTTCTGCTCGTGGACGCGTCGCTTGCGCGCCGCCACCGTGGTACCCCGGCCGGCTCACCCAACGGTAATGGGTCATGCTGCCGTACGTCGCCACGAGGGCACCATGCACCACGAGGAGACGACCGGTCGGGGGCTGGCGGCCTACGACCCGTACATCGATGGCGAGCAGCGTCGGCGGATAACGGAGACGGCGGCGGCCCTCGAGGACATCCGGGTCGCCCACGTCAACTCGACGGCCAGCGGCGGCGGCGTCGCGGAGATACTCGGCTCGCTGGTGCCGCTGTCGAACGACGTCGGCGTCGACACCGACTGGCTGGTTATGGACGCCCCCGACGCGTTCTTCGAGGTGACGAAGACCGT
The DNA here is from genome assembly GCA_003021325.1 of Halobacteriales archaeon QH_10_70_21. The sequence continues at coordinate 6,824 of PXQM01000015.1, read as the reverse complement.
CCACAACGGACTCCAGGGGGAGGCGGACGAACTGACCGACGAAATGCGTGAGACCTACCGATCGGTCACCGTCGAGAACGCGGAGGCGCTCGCGGGCGACTACGACGTGGTGGTGCTGCACGACCCACAGACGCTCGGGATGGCCCCGACGCTGGCCGAGCGGTTCCCGGAGACCGCGCTGGTGTGGCGCTGTCACATCGACCTCACGGACGCGGAGCCGCCGTTCATCGGGTTCGTGCGGTCGTACCTCGGTCCGGTCGACCGGGGCATCTTCACGCTCCCTGAATACGGCGCGGCGATAACGAGCATCGAAAAGGAGACGATTCACCCTGCTATCAACCCGCTGACCGAGAAGAACCGGCCGCTCGGGGAGCTGTCGGGCGAGGCCGCCGAGGCCGCCGACCTCGAGCGGTACCCCTTCGACGCCGTCGGCGCGATGCCGGACGATGACCCGGAGGGACGGGCGGTCTACGAGGAGGTCGAGGCCGCCACGGGCGACGACCCCGACGTCCACCTCCTGACGAACCTCCCGGATGCGGGCATCAACGCGCTCCAGCGGGGCGCCGACGTCGTCCTCCAGAAGTCGCTGCGCGAGGGGTTCGCCCTGACCGTCTCCGAGGCGCTCTGGAAGCGGACGCCGGTCGTCGGGACGACCGCGGGTGGCATCCCGCTGCAGGTCGAGGACGGGGTCAACGGGTTCCTCAACGAGCCCGAGGACGTCGAGGCCGCCGCCGACAGCGTCGCCGAACTGCTCGAGTCGGACTCGCTGCGTCGACGCTTCGGCGAGGCGGGCCGCGAGACCGTTCGCGAGCAGTTCCTGACGCCGCGGCTCCTCCTCGACTACCTCGGCGTGCTCTCGGCGGCCTCCGGCGTCGACGCTCCGTGACCGCTGGCAGGGCGCCGCTCCGGCGTTCGCGGCCGCGGGCTCCGGCCGAGCTGCCGGCGGCGGTGATTACGGAAGTGCAAGGAGAAAGCCTCGCGCTTCAGCGCGGGGATGAATCCGGCAACAGGGCGACAACCGCCGGAATTAAGCTCTCGGACAGCGTATGTCGCGGTACGCACAGCGGGCAAAAATTGGCGGTTGGATTGGGGTCCGCCCGGACGACGAGGGCTACCACACCGTCCCCGAAAGGGCGTCTCCGAGGCCGTGGTGACACGGCAGGCAAAAAGCGACCCTCGCGGGGTGCGTGGTCGTCCGCCAGCCCCAGTACTGCGTCGTGCCGGAGGCGGCCGTGGTCGCCTCGACGAACCGCGGCCCCTCCCGTTCGCCAGGATGTCACGCTTCCTCGCGGTCGGGGCGTCGAGCACCCCATCCTTCGGGCCGACGTGCTCCAGGCGGGTTCCCGTCGTCGCGACGACGGCCTCATCGCCGTGGTACCGGCCGACGCGGTCCCGGTGGCGTGTCCCGAGAGATACAGCGTGACGCCGACCTCCGCCAGGAGGTTCCGGACCTCGATACGGTTCTTCCCGAGCCAGCCGCTGCCGGACCGCTCGGCGCCGCGGGCCGCCTGCTCGGTCGCCGTTGCGACTCGCGCATACGCGTCGTCTGGTGGCTTCGGCGGGAAAGGCTGCTGCAGGCCTATTCCGCCGTATTAACTGTAACGTAGCCGTACGTAGCCGGTTACGTGGGAGCTATTGTCAACCACGGTGAAATGGGAGCCAGGTGACTTATACGCCCCCGGTCGATAGCAGGCCCCATGAGACGACGAGCGGTACTCGCGGGCGTTCCTGGCGTCCTGTTGCTCCCCGGCTGTACCGACCTGCTGACTGAGGGCGAGGCGGAGTTCGAGGCCGAGCGCGGTATCGTCGGCGAATCGGCACGCTCGGAGGCGAACTACGCCGAGGCCAACCGGACCGAGGACGCCGTCGAGCGGAACTACGAGGGCGTCGACCGGACCGTCGTGGTCGTCAACAAACTGACCGAGTACTCTCGGGGCGTGGAGTTCCCGCTGGGTGTCAGCGGCGAACTCGCGCGCTTTACCGTCCTCGCGACGCCCGAGGTCGACATCGTGCCCGGGGACCCGGCCAACCCCGTCGCGGACATGGACAACGACGAACTCGCGATGATGGTCCAGGAGCAGTACGGGACCATCGACAACGTCCGGAAGCTGGACGAGCGGGAGGCCGACCTGCTCGGCGAGACCGTCACCGTCGGCCGCTACGAGGCCGACGCGCAGACGCAGGGCGAGGCGACGGACGTGAACCTCCACATCGCACAGGGCGAGAGCGGGCGCTCCGACGACGGCCGCGACTTCGTGGTGACGGTCGCAGTCCACCCCTCCGACATCGACGAGCGGGACCGGGTCGACCGGATGCTCGCGGGCGTCCAGCACCCGGTCTGATACGGACCGTTTCGAACCGGGTCCGCCGGAGCGGCGTTCCCCCGGTCGCGGCAGCCGCCGGCCCGGGCCAACCGGGCGCCACTGCTGACAGTGGTCACGACACCCCGTTCGGTCACCCGACGAGGAGCGGTCCGAAAAGCACCCCCATCAGGGTCGCCCGGCGTGCACGGAACCGGGCGGGGACGAGACCGACGACGGCCGCTGCCAGGTAGGCGACGACGCCGACGCCGCCGGCGAACAGGAAGGACAGGACCGCCAGCCCCGCGAGTATCGAGACGGAGAGCTTCGTCGCGTCCAGGCGTCCGACGACGGCCAGGTAGCGGTCACCGAGCGCGACGACGAGGACGAACCCGGTCGCCGCCGCCACGCCGACGGCGACGAGCAGGTGCGGCAGCGAGAGCGGCGACCCAACGGCGTCGACCGCGACCAGCACGCCGGTCCGGGGGGACCCGAGCGCGACCAGGGCGAACAGCGCGAAAATGGCGTTGGAGGTGTTGACGCCGGAGGTCGCGACCACGAACCCCCGCGCCCCGTACCGGCCCGGCACGGCCAGCAGTGCGGCCGTCGCTCGACGAGGACCGGCGCCCCGAACAGCCCGGCGAACAGCGGCGCGAGCATCCCGCCGGCCGACAGCGGTGCGGCCGGCGAGAGGTCCAGCGCCGCGACCCCAAGCAGGCCGCTGGCGACGAGCGAGACGCCCGCGCCGACCATCGAGGCCGGCGTCCCCTCGGTGACGACGAGCAGTGCCGCGACGCCGGCGATGAACGCCGGCAGGTTCGCCCGGAGCGTCGGCCAGGCGGCGACCATGAGCCGGGTAACCGGGACCGCCAGCGGCACCGCCAGGACGACGGCGGCGCCGCTACCGAGCGCCGACAGTCGCAGCGCTTCCCGGCCCCGTCCCTCGAGGACGAGGCGGTGGCCGGGAAGCGCGACGGCGGCCATCGAGGCGTCGGGCACGCCGAGCGCCAGCGAGGGGACCACGTCGAGGAACGTGTGGACGACCCCGGCAGCGAGCATCGCCATTGCGACGTACAGCGGCGGCCCGGGGACCGACGATGCGACGCCCGCGAGCAGGAACGCCATGTTGTTGGCGTGCAGGCCGGGCAGCAGTCCGCTGGCGGTTCCGAGCGCGACGCCGCAGCACAGAAAGCAGCAGGCGAGCACCGGTCCACGCGCGAGGAGCGATTCCATCGCGGCGGAGTGGTCCCGGCTTCGTACTTCAACCCGCGGGTCGACGAACCACGGGCTCTCCGGCGCGAATAAATCGAGAAGGTGTCGGCGCAGCCGTCAGCCGAACAGTTCGCCGAGGCCCTCGCCGCCGTCGCCACCGTCGTCCTCGTCGTCGGCGGCTTCCTCTTCGTCGGCGTCCGCCTCGTCGGCCTCCTCGGCCTCCTCTTCGTCGGTCTCCTCGGCCGCGCCGCCCGCCGCGGCACCGCCGGCGCCGCCTGCGGGGACCGCGGCGGCCGTCTCGATGGCCTCCTCGACGTCGACGTCCTCCAGGGCCGCGACGAGGGCCTTGACGCGGGACTCCTCGACGTCGACACCGGCCGCCTCCAGGACGTCCGTCAGGTTCTCTTCGTTGATCTCTTCGTCCGTCTCGTGCAGGATGAGTGCTGCGTAAACGTATTCCATTGTGGGTCACCCGAACATGTCGCCGAGCGCGTCGCCGCCACCGCCGCCATCGTCGTCGTCGGCGTCGTCGGCGTCCGCCTCGGCAGGTTCTTCGTCAGTCGATTCCTCCTCGTTGTCGTCGTCGGCCTCGGGCTCGGCGTCCGGTTCGGCACCGGCCGCGGACGCCTCGACGTCGCGGAGCTCCTCGGGAAGCGCCTCCTCGTCGTCGATGGCCGCCGCCAGGGCGCGCACCTGGGCGTCGGCCTTCGAGACGAGGTCGTCCGCGAGGTCCGGGCTCTCCACTGCGGCGGAGACGCCGAGTGCCTTCGCGTCGCCGGCGGCCGTCGCCAGCAGCGAGGGGACCGTCCGCGTGGTCGGGTACTCGGCGTCGACCGAGAGGTTCCGGGCCGCGGCCGCGGCGGACTCCACGTCCGCGCGGTACTCCTCGACGTCGATGTCCAGCTCCTCGGGGGCGAACAGAACGCCCTCCGAGAAGACGCTCCGGAGGTCGAGTCCGACCTCCTTGGGCTCGATGCCGAGCTCGCCCAGGACGTTCGCCAGGTCCGCCGAGACCTCCTCGCCGGCGTCCAGCACCGTCGAGTCCTCGACGACCTTGATTGAGCCGCCCTCGATGCGCGCGTTGGCGCCGACCTGCTGGAGGTCGCCGACGAACGGCCCGGGGTCGACCCCGGTGTCACCCTCGGGGATGACGATGTCGTTCGGCGCGACCTCGCCCGCGTTGATGGGCGCGGGGGTCTTCGAGGCCTCGAGCTGCTGGTAGAGGCCGAAGGGGTTCTCGTTCGTCCCGATGAGGCCGACCTGGCCGGAGACGTGCTCGACCAGGTCCTCGAGGCCCTCGTCGGCCTCCGCGAGCGCCCGCTCGATGAGCGTGTTCCGCGAGATGCGGAGCTCCGCAGTGCCGTGCAGCTCCCGGCGCATGTTCTGCAGCTGCCGGCTCGGGATGCCCGTGACGTCGACGATACCGACCGAGTCGTACCGGCCGAGGAAGGCGGCGAGTTCGTCGACCTCCTCGCGCTTCCACGGGGGAATCGTCTCCGTCCGTCGCTCGGCGCTCATGCGGGCACCTCCACGGCCGGGCCCATCGTCGTCTTCACGTACACCTTGTCGACGTTCTGGGGCCCCTTCTCGAGGTCCGTGAACAGCTCGATGTTCTGCGGGCCCTTCTCCAGGTCCGTGAACAGCCGCCGCAGGATGACGTCGATGTTGTCCGAGATCTCGTCGGCGGACATGTCCTCGGCGCCGACGCGCGTGTGGAACGTCCGCCGGTCGCGGGAGCGGACCTGGACGGTGTTCTTCATCCGGTTGACCGTCTCGACGACGTCGTCGTCCGGCTGCAGCGGCGTCGGCATCTTCCCCCGGGGACCGAGCACGGTGCCGAGGTACCGGCCGATGTCCTGCATCAGGTTGGCCTCCGCGATGAAGAAGTCCGTCGCGTCCGCGAGGTCTTTCGCCGCGTCATCGTCGTCACCGAGGTCTTCGAGGTCCTCGCCGTCGAGCCCCTCGTCGGCGACGTCCTCCGCACGGAGGGCGGTCTCGCCCTCGGCGAAGACGACGATGCGCGTGTCCTGGCCCGTACCCGACGGTAGGACGATGCTCTCGTCCACCCGGTTGTTGGGGTCGTCTAGGTCTAGGTCGCGCAGGTTGATGGCGAGGTCAACCGTCTCACGGAAGTTCCGCTCGGGTGCCTCGGCCAGTGCGCGAGATACTGCGTCCTCTATCGAATCTGCCATCGTTCACCTCCGTAGTTGTTGCCACGCGGGCTCCTACGGTGTGAAACAGGCTACGCCTGTCTCGTTTCGAGCCAGGAGGATGACGTACTTAAGGGCGTCGAACCGCCGCGAACGGGTCACTGTGCCCCGCCAGCCCGTCCGGCGCGGATGTCGTAGACGAGCGTCACCAGCCGGCGGCCGAGACAGTCCACCTCGTGGACGGCGTCGTCGCCGCCGTCGCGGTGGCTCGACAGCACCAGCCCCGCCCCATCGTCCTCCGGACGGAGCACGCCCGTCAGGTTGCACCACGGCAGCGGGAACGCGACGTTCAGGTACCGCCGCTCCTCGTGTTCGTGCGTCTCGTAGCTGGCGACGTACATCGCGCGGCCGGAGTCGGCGTACCACCGCGTCCACGCCCTCGCGTCCCCGCGGCCCGCTCCCGGCTCGTCGACCGGAATGACGGCGCTCTCGAGGTCCCCGACGCGCGCCCCGTGTGCCGGGAGGTGGAGCTGTTCGAGCGGGCCGACGAGCCGGGCGTAGAGCCGGCTCGCTCCCCGGAGGCCGCGGCTCCAGGCCGCCGTCACCCGGAGGTCGGTCTCTGCCGACCGCTCGTAGACCGCCCGGACCCCCGGGGCGACCGCCGCGGGGTCGAACCCGGGCCGGTCGAACGCACCGAAGTCGTCCACCATCCCCTCGGCCGTACGCGCAACGCGGCTCGCGAGATCACCGCGCTCGATCCCGAACTGGGCGAGCAGTCGCGACGCCGCCTGGGTGGCGGCGTTACGTACCTGGGCCTGTTGATTCAAGCGATCCAGCAACGCCATGAAACGTTCCGGCGAACCGGCGTCGTCAGCGGGTATACGCAGGTAACGAAACGGCTCCCCGGGCGCGCTGCGCACGCCCGACAGGAAATAGGCCGCTCCATCCAGTCGGATCGGCGCGAAGAAATTGTGGAACTCCTGGGCCTGGCCCGACGGCCGACGGAGCTTATACTTAAAGCTGGGGCCGACGTTCTGGAAATTGCGCCCGGTCTCGACATCCCGCGGGTCGGTGCTCGTCTCGCCATCGGCGGTGCGATCGGGGCGTACGTTGAAGACACTGAAATCGGTTAACTCGATGGTGCGCTCGGTGTCATTGACCG
>PXQM01000014.1 GCA_003021325.1 Halobacteriales archaeon QH_10_70_21 | reverse complement strand
TTCGTCGATAACTATCAGGTCGAGGGTGGAGAGGAACCAGCCCCAGAGCTGTGGGCGAACGGGAGGATGGAGTAGTTGATCATATCGGGCGTCGTCGCGAGGACGTACGGCTGCCGCTCGCGGACACGCCGTTTCTGGTACTCTTGTTTCCAGTGGTCGAACTCGTCTGCCGACCAGAACCGGCCGGTCGAAGCGACTGCGAGTTGGTTCACACTGAGGACTGTTCTGTGCCCGATTGTGGTGTCGGTGTCGTCGTCCTCTTTGAGCATCGACGCATGAAGATACCGGTCGCCGTCACGTCGATGGAGTGTTGCCCGCCGAAACTCGTAGTCCTCGTCTGTGACGTACTTCGTCGGTGGCTTCTCAGCGTCGTCGGGAAGGATGTAGTCGCACTCGATACGTCCGTCCACTGCTGACAGCGAAACGTGGTCGCGGTGGAACGTGGCGCTTCGCTTGTCGTAGACAGCGGTATCCGCCGTGAACGTCGGACGGGACGTATCTTGGTCGTTTTTGAGGCGTTCGACGCCGCTTTTGGCGGCTTCGACGGCTTGGCGAATCCCTTTCTGGACGAGGGTTGCGGTCAACTCCGTGTCCTCGCGTAGCTGGTCGTACAGTGCATCTTCGGCTTTGGCTTTCGGGGGAACGTGGTAGCCGTCGTCGTCACCAGAAACGCTGCGCGTTTCTGGTTGGCAGCCAGATTCCTCTGGAATCTGGCGACGCCCGTGCCAGCACCACTCGCTCGCGGTGTTGGCACAGTATTTGAATTGCTCGACAGTCTCCCGAAGGTGTGTATCCGCGCCTTCCGGCGCGTTGAGCTTGATAACGGCAGTACGACGGTACTCAACGATATCTCCACACATTTCGTTGTAGTTACTTAATAATTGAGAGTTATCAGGCAACAGTCAGGCGGCTGGTCAGCACCGGATTGGCTTCTGCGCGCGGGCTTCGCCCGCTCGCACGGCCCGAGGGACCTCCGATCCCTCGCTGTCCTCCCCACCCTACTCGCTTGTGCTTCCGCCGGGGCCGGAAGCCCCGCGCTCCTTGAGGGTGGGGCCTCCGCCTCGAAGTAGGTGAACCGGGTCCGCCGGGGAATCGGGTCCCCCGGTTGAGGTTCCGAGCGGGCCCCACAGACTGGTCAGCGCCCGGTACCAGGGCCGTCGCGGTGGTCGGTGGGCGCGACCCTGCCGACCAGGAAGTACAGAATCACCCCGAAGAGCGGGAAGAGGACCGAGACGGCCACCCACGTGCCGGCCGAGTGGGGGCTGTTCACCCTGGCATCCTGGTATATCCAGTAGTACACGTAAAGGGCCGCGCCGGCGAAGAGGGCGAGCGAGCCCAGCGCGACGGCGAAGAGGACCCCGGACGGGACCGACTGCAGCGGGACCACGGATCGGCTTCGACACGCTGACGAATAAAACTTGACCTTCGGGTCCAGCGCCGGGAGGGGACGAGCAAACAGGGTTGCCGAATGGCGGTGCTGTGGGGCGTTGCTTCGTGGAGAACCGTGGTCGGCGCCGGCTATCAGTCGGCGGCGGCGGAGACGGGCGTTTCGGTCTCGCGCTCCATCTCCTCGGTGATTCCGTCGGCCAGCGCGAACACGGCGGCCTTGTGGTCCGTCTTCGATTTGTGAATCGATGTCGGTCGAATACCGAGCTCGGTGTACTTGGCGTGCTCTACGTCACCCTCCGCCATCTGCTCGTAGTGCTCGCATATCTCTGCAAGCAGGCCGTGGAGATGGATGAGCTCCTGCTTCTTCATGGTCACCTTCGGATAGCGACTCGGGACTTATAGAACTATCCTGACACAGGTTAACACGTATCGGCAGTAGACGGCCCGTGCGACACGTTATCATTCGATTCGGGGCCTCCCGGCTCGCTCCGGTCGTAGCTGAAAGGTTTTTGCTGTCCGGTTGCCAACGGCCACACATGGACTACGAGGAGCAGCTCGACCGGGCGCTGGAGGCGTCGCCGGACATCGAGAGCTCCGGCAGCCGGTTCTCGCTCCCGGAGCCGAACGTCCGACAGGAGGGCAACGTCACCGTCTACGAGAACTTCCAGCCGACGCTCGACACCCTCGACCGCGAGGACACGCACGTGATGAAGTACCTCCAGAACGAGCTGGGGACCAGCGCCAACATCGACGAGCGGGGCCGGCTCCGCCTGACCGGCGAGTTCCGCACCAGCCGGGTCCGCGAGGCGATGGAGGAGTACGCCGACGGCTACGTCCTCTGTTCGGAGTGCGGGCTGCCGGACACCCGACTGGAGACCGAAAGCGGCGCGAAGGTACTCCGGTGTGAGGCCTGCGGGGCGCGGTCGGCCGCCGGCAACTGAGACGGACCGTCAGGCAGTGGGTTTCGGCAGGCGCCTCGCGGCTGCCCGTCCTGATTTCCGTCTCCCCGTGGGGCTCGACCACGAGAGTCCGTCTGGACGGGCTACAGCCGCTCTCTGTGTTCCTCCAGCAACCGCTCGGCAGCCGCGCGGTTCTGCGCCGCCTCCCAGCGGACCTGCGAGCCGTCGCCGTACGCGAGCGCCTCCTTCAGTTCGTCCCGGAGCGGCCCGGCCTCGACCGCGAGGACGTTGCCGTCTCCGTCCCCGAGTTCGTAGACGCCGTAGCTGTCCGGGACCGACCCGAGGGTCGACCGCTCCAGGGGCCGCCAGGGCTTCCGGAGCGGCATCACTCGTCCCCGTCCTCGGTCCCGGTGGCGCCCGCAGCGTCGTCGCCCTCGCCCGGTCGGACGAGCTCGTAGGCGGCCTCGCCCGTCTCGTCCTCCGCGAAGACGAAGACGCGCCCGCGGGCCGCCTCGGGGTCGGCCGTCACCTCCACGCGGTAGCCGTGGTTGACCGCCTCGACCCCGGGGAACAGCGACGTCTCCTCGCCGCCGTCCAGCAGGACGCGGCCGACGCCGGTCGACTCGAGTATCTCGTCGTGCGTGTTGCGGTCGTTGACGTAGACCATCACCCCCTCCCGCTCGTCGGGGGCGGTGACCAGGACGTGGACGTCCTTGCCGGGGCCGCAGACGACCGACTCCTCGCGTTTGGTGGGGACGCCGTGGTAGAAGACCGTCCGGCCGTCGAGGTACTCGACCTCGACGCCCTCCGGTTCGAGCGAGACTCGGAGGGTCTCCGGCGCGATGTCGCTTCGTTGCATGCGACGAGATTGGACGGGCGCCGACAAAAGCCGGACGGTCGGACGCCGTCGGCCCGGGCGCGTGCTCCCGCTCCGCTGGGCGGCCCGCATGGGCCGCCGTGGGCTCGTCGGCGACGAACGCCCTTGTACTAACCGCCACCGCTTTGTAGCCGCCACGGCGAGGTGTTGGCGATGGCAGGTCGCGCAGTTGCCCCTGCTGCGGGGACCGTACTGAACGCGCTGGCGAACGGCTACGGGTCTGCGTTCGCCATCGACGCCCACACGGAGGCGACGGTCGAACTGGACGACGGAGGCGAGGTGACCGGCGAGATAGCGGGAGCGCCGGACGCCGACACGCGGCTCGTCGAGCGCTGCGTCGAGGCCGTCGTCGAGGGGTTCGGTGACGGCGAGGGCGGCCACGTCCGGACCGAGAGCGAGGTTCCGATGGCGTCGGGGCTGAAGTCCTCGAGCGCCGCCGCGAACGCGACGGTGCTGGCGGCGCTGGACGCGCTCGGCGCGGCAGAGGAGATGACCCGCGAGGACGCCTGCCGGCTCGGGGTCGAGGCGGCCCGCGACGCCGGCGTCACCGTCACCGGTGCGTTCGACGACGCCTCCGCGTCGATGCTCGGCGGCGTGACCGTAACCGACAACACCGAGGACGCGCTGCTCCGGCGGGACGAGCCGGAGTGGGACGTCCTCGTCTACACGCCCGACGAGCGGGCGTTCTCGGCTGACGCCGACGTCTCGCAGTGCGAGCGGGTCGCGCCGACAGCGGACGTCGTCCACGAACTCGCGATGGACGGTGACTACGAGCGGGCGATGGGCGTCAACGGCTTCGCCTTCTGTGCGGCGCTGGGGTACCCGCCGGACCCCATCGTCGAGGCGATGCCCGAAGCGGCGGCGTCGCTCTCCGGGACCGGCCCGAGCTACACCGCCGTCGGCGACCGCGAGACGCTGACCGACCTGCGCGACGTCTGGGCACGGCGAGAGGGACACACATGGCTGACAACGACACATCGGACGGGAGCGACGGTACTGTGACCGACCACTCGAACCGCGAGGGCGAGGACCCGGGGCCGGCGAGCCGGGTCACCGAGGAGATGGACCTCGACGAGCTCCGGCGTGAGATTCGGTCCATCGACCGCGAGATCGTGGAGCTCATCGCCCAGCGGACCTACGTCGCCGAGAGCATCGCCGCCGTCAAGCGCCAGCGGGGCATGCCGACGACCGACGAGTCACAGGAGGAGGCGGTCATGGAGCGGGCCGGCGAGAACGCGGAGCAGTTCGACGTCGACGCGAACCTCGTGAAGGCCATCTTCCGGCTGCTCATCGAGCTGAACAAGGTCGAGCAGCGGGAATCGCGGTAGAACGCGGGGGCCGGTTCCGGTTCCAACCCCGGTGGCACAGGGCCGCGTCGCCGCTCGACAACGGCTACCTTCACCCGGCGGGCGTGCGCTGCCTCTCGACGTCCCGCGCGTAGTCGACGAAGTTCTCGAGAACCCGGAGCCCGAGGTCGCCGCTCTTCTCGGGGTGGAACTGCGTGCCCATCACGTTGCCGCGGTCGTTGGCGGCGATTGCGGCGAACTCGAAGCCGTAATCGCAGGACGCGAGCGTGTGTTCGGCCACCGCCGAGCCGTACGAGTGGACGAAGTACGCGTACTCGCCGTCGTCGATGCCGTCCACGAGCGGGTGGTCCCGTTCGACCGTCAGCGTGTTCCAGCCCATCTGCGGGACGTTGACCGCGTCGTCGGGGACCCGTTCGACGCGTCCCGGGATGAGGTCCAGGCCGTCGATGGTCCCTCCGTCGGGGGCGCCCTCGGTGCTCTCGGTGAACATGAGCTGCAGACCGACGCAGATGCCGAGTATCGGCGTGTCCTCTGCGGCCTCGACGAGCACGTCGTGGAACGGCGCCGAGTTCCGGATACACTCCCCGAAGGCGCCGACGCCGGGGAGGACGAGCGCCGAGGCAGACGCGATTGCCGACGGGTCGTCGGAGACCGTCACCGTCGCGTCCGCCCGCTCCAGTCCGCGCTGGAGGCTCCGGAGGTTCCCGACCCCGTAGTCGATTACGGTGATCTGCACAGGGGATCGTGGGATTCGAGCGTAAAACCGCTTGCCGTTCGAACGAACGTGGCTGGAGCGGGGCAAGAATCAAAATTACGGACGAAACGAGGGGCGATGCCGGGGCGGCTCAGTACGCCCAGAGCCGCCGGATTCGGTCCGTCATCTCCGGGTGGTCGCTCCGCAACCGGTCGACGTCCGTCTCTCCGTCGACGTTCACGACGTGGATCTCGCCGCGGCGGCCGCCGTAGACGTCCTGGAAGTCGTAGACGGCACCGACGACGTCGACGTCGTCGTGGACGTCGTCGGAGCCGAGGAGAAATTCGACCTGCCGGTCGACGTTGTACTCGACGAGACGGTTGATGGCGCCGGGGCGCCCGACGTCTCCGGGCAGCGCCTCGACGCCGGCCTCGATGTTGGGTTTCAGCAGGTCGATGCAGTGTTCGATGCCGGCGGGCTCCGAGAGGTCCGTGGTCAGGGCGTCGTAGGTGGCGGTGACGGCGCCGCAGCCGGTGTGCCCGACGACGACGGCCGTCCGGGTCCCGGTGTGCTCCAGCGGGTAGAGCACGTCCCCGGAGACGACGAGACCGTCCCCGGTCCGCTGGACGACGCGGTTGCCGATGTTGCCGCAGGTGAACACCCGGCCGGGGTCGTCGTTGCCCCAGATGTGGTCCTGTAGGACCCGCGAGTCCGAACAGCAGACGGTGACCGCGTCGGGGCGCTGACCGTCCTGGACGTCGTCGAACCGGCCCTCGAAGGCGGCGGCGTGGTCGGCGTTGCTCTCCAGCAGGTCCAGGAATGCCCGTTCCATACGCCCCCTTGCGGGAGAGCGGCGCAAATAACTCACGGTTCGCGGTCAGCGATTGGCCTCGAACCACGCGACGGCGAAGTCCACGAGCGCCGGCTGGTCCAGCAGGATTGCGGTCGCGGCGCCGACCGGCCCCTCGGACGCGCCGACCTCGCGCTCGAACGCCGAGCCCACCGCCTCGAAGTCGTCGGTACGGATGGCGATGTCCTCGTACTCGACGACCGTGCGCTCGCCGTCCCGTAGCACCGGGGCACTGTGGCGGACGCGCTCGGCCGGTCCCGACGTCCGGTGCTCGGCGAGGTGCAGCGAACTGTCGACGTCGTGTCCGACACCGAGCAGCAGGACCGACCCCTCGCGGTCGTACACCTCCGCGAGCGGGGAGCCGTCCCCGAGGCCGAAGTCGTACTCGTGGTCGGCGACGATGGCCTCGGCGCCGGCGCCCCGGGCGGCAAACGAGTACTCCGGGTGTCGGCTCCGGGTCGCCCCCGGGTACGTCCGGAGACACTCCGGCACCGCACCCATCGACCGCGACGGCGTGACGGCCGGCCGGAACGGCGGGAGTCGGTCGACCATTCCGTCGACCCACCCGTCGGGGACCGACGGGTTCGACCACGCCGAGGGGTCGGAGTACTGGCCGGTGAACGTCGGAACGACGACCGTCCCGTCCTCGGTGACGGCCGACTGGAGCGCCTCGACGGCGGCCTGTGCGCCGCCGGCGACCCAGCCCAGCGAACGCATCGAGGCGTGGACGAGGAGCGTCTCGCCCCGCTCGACGCCGAGTTCGCGCAGGTCGGTCGACAGCGAGTCGGCGGTGAGCGGCTCCGCGACGGCCTCGACCGCCTCGCGTTCGCTCACGACCGGGAGTCGGCGCCGGCAGCTATGTTCTCCACGCTCCGTCGTGCCACGGGCATCACCGGTAGGTCTCCGCGAGCCCGTCGAGCGCCTCGTGGTGAGTGGTCGTGTGCGGCTCCGTCAGCGGCGAGACGCTGACCTTCCCCTCGACGACCGCCCGCCGGTCGGTCCCCTCTGGGTCGGGGATGTCGCCCTCGGCCATCCGCTCCCAGACGCGGTCGTGGATGCGGACGCTCCCGCCGTTCCACTCGGCGTCCATGTCGTAGAAGTGCGAGGGGCGGGTTACCTCCATCGGCGCCCCGCCGGATTCGGGGGGCAGCGGCGCGTTGACGTTGAGGTAGTCGGCGTGCTCGAAGACGCCGACGTTCGGCGCGTGCTCGACGAGGTAGCTGACCGCCCTGGTCGCCGCCGCGAAGTTCCCCGGCTCGGGGACGAAATCGGCGAAGCTGATATCGCCGGCCGGGAAGTAGACGGACGCGGCGATGGCGTGGATGCCGTAGAAGGCGGCCTCGACGGCCGCCGAGACCGTCCCCGACCGGCCCAGGACGTACTCGCCGAGGTTGGCGCCACGGTTGCAGCCCGCGACGACGAGGTCAGGCTCCAGGTCCAGCGCCCCGAGACCGGCCACGACGCAGTCCGTCGGCGTCCCCTCGACGGCGTAGCCGAGTTCGTGCTCGTGGAGTTCGACCTCGTGGGAGAGCTGCCGCCCGACGGCGCTCTGGTCGTCGGCCGGGGCCACGACCGTCACCTCGTTCCCGTCCGCGAGGGCGTCGTGGAGGGCCCGGATGCCGACGGCGTCGATGCCGTCGTCGTTGGTGAGGAGAATATCCATGGGAACAGTGAGGGCGGCGCTCGCAAAAGTTCACCGCACCCGGTCAGCCGAGCCGGTCGACGACCGTCTCGGCGTCGACGACGAGGTTGTACGCCCCCTCGTCGTCGTTCCAGAGCACGAGCGCGTTCTCGAACCGCAGCAGCGAGCCGTACGGCGCGCGCCGCAGCTGCTCGTTCAGCGCCGACTCCCGCGTGAGGACGGCGTAGTGGTCGACGTCCTCGGAGCCGTCGCTGATCTTGAACAGCGGGTTGCCGTCCTCGGCCAGGTCCGGCGAGAGCTTCAGCGCCACGAGGTCGACCCGCTCGGTGACGTGCTCGTCCATGGACGACATCCGCGCGACCCGGTCCGGGTCCGGCGTGAAATCGACGGCCCGCCGGTCGTCGGTCCTGGCGAGCAGGTAGGCGAACTGCACGTCGACGTTGACGTACGTGCCGCCGCCGTCGGCCGCCTCGTCGAGCCGGCGCTGGAACGCGGGCACCTCGATATCGGCCTCGCGCCGGAAGCTCCAGCCGTGGTCGTCGGGCTCCTCGCCGGGCCACAGCCGGACGGTCGGCGCGTGGACGGTTGCCTCCGGGCGACGGTCCAGGAGCTCCCGCTCGATTGCTCGCAACCGGGTCGCGGTGCGCTCCTCCGCCGGCGACAGCGCGAGCAGCGTCCCGTCGTCGCCCAGCGCGTCGAGATACGTCGCCGCCGCGTCGACCGGGTGCTCGAGCTCCGAGAGGACGTTCCCGAAGACGACGAGGTCGTACGGCCCATCGGGGTCGTGCTCCTGTGCGGTCTCGCGGTTGACCCGTGGAGGCCAAGCGCCGGTCCGCCGGTCCCGGCGCCGACGTCGAGGACGCGGAGCCGGCGCGGTAGCAGCCCCGCCGAGCCGAGTTCGTCCAGGACGTACTGGATCGCGGCGTAGTAGTCCGGCAGGTGGTAGAGCCCGTACGCGAGGGCTGTGTCGGCGTCGTAGGTGACGTCCTCGTCGCCGAAGTAGGCCGCCTTCAGGTGGTCGATGCGCTCCCGGAGCAGGTCGCCGCCCTCGCCGTCGGGCCAGCCGACGCCGTACGCCTCCACGAGCAGGTCCTCGAACCGGCGGGCGTACGCCTCCGGGAACCGCTCGACGCCCGCGAACGTCGGCGTCACCGCTCCCGCCTCGACGGGGACGAAGGTCCCGTCCTCGCGCTCCCGGAGCCCGAGCTCGAAGGCGTGCTCCCTGAGGGTCCGCCTGACGACCGCCGGGTGGGGCCGGCCCTCGACGTACTCGTATATCTCCTCGGGGTCGACCGGCCGGACGTTACGGAGGTACCGCGCGTTGTCGAGGATGGCGTCGGTGTCGGTCATCGGTCGGCGTCCTCGTACAGTTCGAGGAAGGCCTCGCGGTCGGCCGCCGCGAGCAGTCGGGCGGCCTCGGCGACGGACTCGCCGCCGTCGAACCGCTCCTGGATGTCGGCGTAGACCGCCGGCGTGTTGCCGGTCAGCTGTTCGGCCAGTTCCGAGAGCGGGCCGGACAGCGTCGTGTGGAACCGCGGGTCGACGTCCTCGGCGGCCAGCGCGTACGCCAGGACCGCCGTGTGGGCCCGCGCCTGGACGGTCTCCATCGCCCGGTCGTGTTCGGCCGGCGTCGTCTCGAACACCTCGTTGCCGGCCGCCGACAGCGCCTCCCGTATCGCCTGGAGCGCGGGGCCGTCGCGGTCGACGACGACGGGCACGTTGCCGGGCGCGTTCGTGGCGGAGAACAGCGGGTGTAGGCTGGCGCGCTCGACGCCGGTCGCGTGCGCTTCGAGCGCGGCCACCGAGTCGCGCATCTCGCCGGAGACGTCGAGCACCGGGCGGCCGCCCGCGCCACCGCCGGGTCGCGGTCGGTGAACGCCACGGCGTCGGCGCCGCTCGTCCGGGCGAACCACCGCCCCATCTCGCCGGCCCCGACGACGAGCAGTTGCATGTCCTCGGGTAGCCGGCCGTACCTGAAAAGCGCTTCTAAGGCCAGGGCCACGGCGGCAGCCCGTGCTCGCGTCCGGAACGGCGGCTCAGGAGTGAGCGTCGTCACACGGGGCTCGGAGCGGGGGTTCGAGCCTCATCATCGCCGCCAGCGGCGGTAGACGGCCTGGCGGCTTGTAGCTTTCCGACGCGGCCGGTCCGGGGGCCGACTCCGGACCCAGGCCCAGGCTGGCGGCGGACCGGTCGGTCGACGGGAGCGTCCGGTGACCGGTCCGGACGCGTCGTCGCCTACACGACCCGCTTCTCCATGACGACCTCGTCGTACTCGCGGTACTCGAGCGGGTACTCGCCCGTCGTCTCGTACCCGTGCGACCGGTAGAAGCCGGGGAGGTACGGGTGGTCCTCGGGGGTCGTCAACCGGACTGTCGCGTAGCCGTGGTTTCGAGCCACGGACTCGGCGTGCTCCAGCAATCGGCTCCCGATTCCGTCACCCTTGCAGTCGGCACGGACGGCGAGCCGACCGAGTTTGACGCGCTCCGGGGCCACCTCCTCGAGGCGAACGCCGCCGACGACCTCGGCGTCGACCGTCGCAACGTGGACCTCGTGTTCGGCGATCCATTCACCGACGGTCTCCGGGGTGGCCGATTCCGCCTTCGCGGGAAATCCGAGCCGGCGGTTCTCCCGGTAGGCGCTCCGATAGACGGCGGCGAGCGGCTCCGCGTCGTCGGCCCCCGCCCGTCGAATCGATACCGTGCTCACGTCTCCCGGAAGTGGCCGGCGTGACATGTCGCGTTCGGTTCGGAGAGGGCTCGCCGGCGGCCGGGAGCCCCCGTCCGCACCCGAGCGCCCCTCGTGGCGGTCAGCACACCGGTCGTTACGTCCCGGCACGGTGCCGGTGGTCTCCCCCGTCACGGCCACCGTTACGGTCCTGGCCCCTGAAGGGGCCGCCATGGTCACCCTCCCGACCCGCGACGAGGCGCTCCGCGCACTCGGGTTCGTCCTGCTCGTCAACGTCGTCGGCGCCGTCCCGGCGGCGCTCTCGAGTCCGGAAAGCGCCTGGTTCCGGGCGCTCGAGAAACCGGCCCTGTACCCGCCGCCGGTCGTCTTCGGCGTCGTCTGGACCGCGCTGTTCAGCCTGATGGGCGTGGCGCTGTGGCTCGTCTGGCGGCGCGACGCCGCCGGCAGGCGAACCGCACTCGCGCTCTTCGCCGGCCAGATGGTCTTCAACGTCGCCTGGACGCCGGTCTTCTTCGCGCTGGAGGCCATCCTCGCCGCGCTGGTCGTCATTTCGGTCCTCCTGGTCCTCGTCGCCGCCACGGTCGCGGCCGTCGACCGGGTGGACCGCCGGGCGGCCGCGCTGCTCGTGCCGTACCTGCTGTGGGTCGGGTTCGCGCTCCTGCTCAACTACCGGTTCTGGCGGCTGAACTAGAGCCGGAGCCGCTTCTCGTAGTCGGTGAGGTTCTCGTGGCCGTCCCCGGTGACGACGACGAGGTCCTCGATGCGGACGCCGCCGACCTCGGGGTCGTAGAGCCCCGGCTCGACCGTCACGACGTGGCCTGCCTCGAGTTCGTTGTCCTGTTCGGAGAGTCGTGGATACTCGTGGATGTCGAGCCCGACGCCGTGGCCAGTCGTGTGGATGAAGCCCGTCTCGGCGGAGTCGTCGGCCCGCAGCGTCGGCAGGCCGGCGCCCTCGTAGACCTCACAGACCGCGTCGTGGACCTCGCTGCCCGAGACGCCGGCCGCCAGCGCGTCCAGCGCCGCCTCCTGGGCCTCGAGCGTCAGATCGTACCACTCCCGGACCGTCTCGGCGGGCTCGCCGACGCAGAACGTCCGGGTCATGTCCGCGAAGTAGCCGCTCTCCTTCGACGTCGGGAAGATGTCGACGATGATTGACTCGCCGGCGGCGAGCGGCCCCGATCCCCGGTCGTGGGGGTCGGCGGCGTCGGGAGGTCAGCGGCTCGCCGTCGTGGACGAGCGTCCTGTCCTCGACGTCGGCACCCGCCAAAAGCTCCTCGGCGCGGGCCATCGCCGCCTCGTTGGCCCGCTGGGATTCCCGGACGTGGTCGACCTCCTCGTCGGTCTTCGTCGCGCGGATGGACGCGAGGACGTCCTCGCGGTCGACCGACACCTCGACGCCCAGCTCGCGGAGGCCGTCTGCGGTCCCGAGCGGGAACTCCTCGGGGGCGAGGACCGACGCGGCGTCGCGGGCCTCGAGGAAGGCCGCCAGCGTCCGGTGGCCGCCCTCCGTCCGCCCGTACTCGTCGGTCTTCTCGCGGTGGCCGTACTCCGAGAGCCGCTCGACGCTCCTGGCGCGGGCCTCCTTGACCGCCCGGCCGTACTCCAGCGCCGAGACGAGCACGTGCGCCTCGCCGGTGTACAGCGTCACGAACGGGTCGGGGGCGGTGAAGCCCGAGAGGTACCGCTGGTTGGAGTCGTCGCCGTCGGCCTCGAGGAGGTAGCCGTCGGCGCCTGTCTCCTCGAGGAGCGCGTCGAGCCGCGAGAGGTCGGGGTCCATACCCGAACGCCGGGGCGGCGACCTATAGGGGTTGCCGTCCGGCCGGCCGGCCACGGCCCTCGGGGCCGTCTCGCGGGGGCGTTCGTCGAGGCGTACGGTCCCGTCGATGTCGGCACCTGCGGAACCGGCACGCATCGGTCGAGCCGGTAGCCTCTTTTAGGGGCCGCGCGACTCACCGGTATGGACGTCCACGTCTCGCGCGCCGCCCTCGCCGGCACCGCTCGCGCGCCGCCCTCGAAGAGCTACACCCACAGGGCGGTGCTCGCGGCCGGGTACGGTGACGGCGCGGTGGTCCGGGGGCCGCTCGACAGCGCCGACACCCGGGCGACCGCCGGTGCGGTCGAGGCCTACGGTGGGTCGGTGACGCGGCGCGACGACGAGTTCGTGGTCGACGGCGTCGAGGGCCGCCCGGAGACGCCGGACGACGTCCTCGACTGCGGCAACAGCGGGACCACGATGCGGCTGACGACGGCGACCGGCGCGCTGGTCGACGGCCTGACCGTTCTCACCGGCGACGGGTCGCTGCGGTCCCGACCGCAGGGCCCGCTGCTGGAGGCGCTCGAGAACCTCGGCGCCAGCGCGGCGTCGACGCGCGGGAACGGCCAGGCACCGCTGGTGGTCGGCGGCGGGACCGAGGGCGGCGAGGTCGCCGTCCGGGGGGACGTCTCCTCGCAGTACATCACGGCGCTGCTGATGGCCGGCGCCGTGACCGAGCGGGGCGTCGAAATCGAGCTGACGACGGGGCTCAAGTCGGCGCCGTACGTGGACATCACGCTCGAACTGCTGGCGGACTTCGGCGTCGAGGCCGAGGTGCTGGGCGGCGACGACCCGGCGGTCCGGGCCTCGGGCGCCGAGGGCTTCCGCGTCGC
Organism: Halobacteriales archaeon QH_10_70_21; assembly: GCA_003021325.1. The sequence goes on along the minus strand of PXQM01000014.1, from coordinate 1,512 downwards.
CGGCGGCCAGTCCTACGCGCCGGCCGACGGCGAGTACCACGTCCCGGGCGACTTCTCCTCGATGTCGTACCTGCTCGCGGCCGGCGCGCTCGCCGCCGGGGACGACCTCGTCGTCGAGGGCGCCCACCCGAGCGCGCAGGGCGACTCGGCCGTCGTCGACGTGCTGGAACGGATGGGCGCCGACGTCGCGTGGGACCGCGACGCCGGCCGCATCCGGGTCGGGAACTCCTCGCTGACGGGGGTCGAGGTCGGCGTCGCCGACACGCCCGACCTGCTGCCGACCATCGCGGTGCTCGGGGCTGCTGCGGACGGCACCACCCGAATCACCGACTGCGAGCACGTCCGGCTGAAAGAGACCGACCGGGTGGCCGCGATGGCGACCGAACTCGGGCGGATGGGCGTCGATGTCGAGGAGCACGAGGACGAACTCGTGGTCCACGGCGGCGGCCTCCAGGGTGCGACCGTGGCGGGCCACGACGACCACCGCATCATCATGGCGCTGGCCGTCGCCGGCCTGGTCGCGGACGGCGGGACGACGATAGCGGGCGCCGACCACGTCGACGTCTCCTTCCCGTCGTTCTTCGAGACGCTCTCGGCGCTGGGCGCGAACGTCGAGCGGTCGGCGACGGGGACGTAAGCAAAAGTTTCAAAATCCCAACTGGAAAAGCCGGGACTGCGCCGGTCAGTGTGCACCGACCGGCGCACACGCAGTGGTCCACACCTGCGGGGGACGTATCCCGTCCCCGCTTCCGACGGCCCGCAGCGCCGCCGGCTCACTCCTTGCGTGCGAAGCTGTGAGCGCCGTTGCGACCCTTCGTCGTCTCCCGTACCTCGACGAACTCGGCGTTCCGCCGCGCGGTTGCGAGGTCGTGGGCGCCGGCGTAAGAGAGCCCCGACCGGATGCCTGCGGTGAACTCCTCGAGCCGTGGGCCCACGGGCCCGGTGTACTCGGTGACGGCCTCGACGCCCTCGTCGGCGTCGACGTCGGCGGCCTTGTCGTCGCGGTCCTCGGCGGCGGCGGCCGTCGACATGCCCCGGGAGCGCTTGTACCGTTCACCGTCGATTTCGATGACCTCGCCCGGCGCCTCCTCGCAGCCGGCGAAGAACCCGCCCATCATGACGGCGTCGGCGCCGGCCAGGAGCGCTTTCACCGCGTCGCCGGACGACTGGATTCCGCCGTCCGCTATCGTCGTCACGCCGTGCTCGTCGGCGGCCGCAGCACACCGCTCGACGGCGGTGAACTGCGGCAGCCCGAAGCCGGTCACCTCCCGCGTCGTGCAGTGGGAACCGGGGCCGACGCCAACCTTGACGCAGGCGGCGCCGGCGTCCGCGAGGTCCGCGACGGCCTCGCGGGTGACGACGTTGCCCGCACAGACCGGCGTCTCGGGGAACCGCTCGGCGAGCGTTGCCGTCGCTTCCAGCGCCCGCTCCATGTGGCCGTGGGCGACGTCGACGACGAGGGCGCAGGTGCCGGCCTCGACCAGCGCCGCCGCACGGTCGGCGTAGTCCTCG
>PXQM01000013.1:8119-23766 GCA_003021325.1 Halobacteriales archaeon QH_10_70_21 | reverse complement strand
CTCCCAGCCCGCCAAGACGGGCCAGTGGCGCGGCGAGGAGTACAGCGTCGACCTCCACCAGAAGGTGAAAGTCGAGTGCGTCGTCGCGGACATCCCCGCGGCGGACGTCGCCGAGGCCATCCAGGAGACAGGCAAGACCGGCGAACCCGGCGACGGAAAGGGGTTCATCCTCCCGGTCGAGAACGCCTACCAGATTCGGACCGGCGAGGTCGGCACGTCCGCGGTGTAGCGTGACCGAGCAGTCCGACGGACAACCCGACACCCGACTCGACGCACGGCTCGTCGCCGCGCTCTGTCGGGACGGCCGCGCGGACCTTCGGTCGGTCGCCGAATCCGTCGACGCCGTGCCGACCCGCGTCCAGAAACGGCTCCGGGCGCTCGAGGAGGACGGCGTCGTCCGGGGGTATACCGCCCGGGTCGACTGCGAGGAGTTGGGCTACCGGACGGTCGTCGTCCGGCTCCGGGTCGGACTGCCCGCCGTCGAGGCGGTGACGGCACGGCTCCGCGAGACCTCGGCGTTCGTCACCGTCTACGAGACGAGCGGCCCGTTCGCGGTCTTTGCGGTCGGCAAGTTCGAAAGCGAGGAGGCAATCGCCGCCTGCCTGCGTGAGCTACACGCCGACCCGGTAATCGACGGCATCGAGGCCAGCGAGGTGGCCTCGGTCCGCCGCGAGGGCGACTCGCCGCTGCCCGACGGGTGAGCCGCCCTCAGCGGTCCAGGCCTCACCCTTCTCGGGTGTCGGCCATCCCCCAGACCGGTACTCGAGTTTCGCGCTCCGGAGGACGGCCGCCGCCATGGCCTCGAGCAGTCAGTCGCTGAACGCCATCGGTCGGGACCGACGGCGTCCGGCGTGTCAGGACTGATTACTAAACTCGGCTATAGAACGAGTCAGTCGTCGGAGGCCGCCTCGGCGGCCGACCCCGAGGGCTCCTCGGCGAACGGGTACCACGACTGCTTGCCGTCGTACAGACAGGGGTCCTCGTAGCCGGTGACCTCCTCCGGTTCGGCCAGTTCAACCAGCGTCTCGTGGCCGGTGGCCTCGACCCACTCGCGGAACGTCTGGCCACCGGCGGCTTCGCCGCCTCCGTTTCGGTGCCCGTTCCGGGCACCGCTCTCCTCGCTCGACAATCTCGCCGTTCTTGCGGGCGCGCATCCCCTGCAGGCCGATGTCGGCCGTCATCGCCTGCCCGCAGTCGGCCGTACAGCCGGAGTAGTGCATCTTGATGCGGTCGACGTCGTCGGGCAGCTCGACGTTCTCACCGAGCCACCGCAGCATGCGGGCCATCCGGGCCTTGGTCTCGGTCAGCGCCAGTGAACAGAACTCGGTCCCGGTGCAGGCCATCCCTCCCTGGACGAAGGGGTTGGGTTCGGGCCGGTAGGTATCCAACAGCGGTTCGTTCAGCAGGTTTGAGAGCTTCCCGTCCGGCACGTCCATGACGAGCGGGTTCTGCCGGCGGGTCAGCCGGACCTCGCCGGAGCCGTAGGCGTCCGCGAGGTCGGCGAGTTCGACGACGTCCTCCGCGGGCAGGCGGCCGACGGGCACCGACAGGCCCACGTAGTTCCCCCCGTCCTTCTGGTCGTAGACACCGACGTGGTCGTGGGCGCCCCGTTCTGCGGGCTTGCCGGCGTTGTAGGTGTACTCGCCGCGGAAGTCCGTGCCTGCCCGCCGGAGGTCGAACTCCAGCCGCTCTTCGAGGGCGTCGCGGATCGCGTCGGTACCCCACTCGTCGACGAAGAACCGCGCGCGGTTCTTCGAGCGGTTCTGCCGGTTCCCCGCCTCGTGGTAGTACTCGACGAACGCCCGGACGACCTCGACGGCGTGCTCCGGCCGGACGAACAGGTCGAGCGGGCGGGCCCGCCGGGGCTCGCGACCGCCGAGTCCCCCGCCCACGCGGACGTTGAACCCCTCCACCTCGGCACCCCCGGCGAGCTTGCGGGCCGGCTCGAGGCCGACGTCGTTGATGACGTCCTGGGCACAGCCCTGCCGACAGCCCGTCACCGAGATGTTGAACTTCCGGGGCATGTTCGAGAGGTCGTCGTCGCCCCGGATCGTCTCCTGAATTTCGTCGAGTATCGGCCGGGACTCGACGTACTCCTCGGCCTTGCCCGCGACGGGACAGCCCGAGACGTTCCGCATCGTGTCCCCGCCCGAGGAGCGCGTGGAGACCCCGACCGACTCCAGTCGCTCCCAGATCGCGGGCACGTCCTCGAGCTTGATCCAGTGGAGCTGGACCGACTGCCGGGTCGTGAAGTCGACGTAGCCGTTGCCGAACTCCGGGTTCTCGACCGGGCCGGCCGCGTAGTCGCGCGCCACCTCGCCGATGGCCCGCAGCTGTCCCGGGTCCAGGACGCCGTTGGCGTTCGAGAGCCGCATCATGAAGTAGCTCTCCTGGCCGTCCCGCTGGTGGAACAGCCCCCAGAACTTGAACCGCGAGAACCACGCCGCCGTCTCGTCGTCGGGAATCGCGTCGAAGCCCGCCTCGGCGAACTCAAGGATTTTCTCCCGGACCTCGTCGCCGTAACACTCGCGCTTGTACCCCTCCTTTTCGTTCATCCGTTATATACCTCGCATGTCGGGAGTCCGTTCGTCGACTCTCCGTCCGGACGGCTGTCCTGACGTACAGTTCGCCATGCGAGTCCGTAACGGGGTCTCGGGTATAGCTGTACTCATTGATATTCATCCAGTATTTCCCATTCGAGTAGGACACGCGTCTCGTATTGGTAGACGTATGCAGAATATAAACGCGTAATTCGGATAGAAAGCGACCGATTACTGAACGGTCGGTCGGGTCGCCGGGGCGGCCGGCCGGACGCGAGGGCGGCCGCAGTGTCGCAGTCCGTTCACGACGCGCGCGCCAGCGACGCCGCCGGTCCCGTCGGCCCCTCGGGCGCGGCGGTCACCTGCCGCAGGTCGGCAGCGAGCCGCCGGGATGACGGCAGTCCGGTGGCGTCGGCCGCGGAGCCGAACTCGGTACCGCCGGAGCTGGCGCGACGGACCGTGTCAGTCGTCCGCGCTGGTCGACTCGCCGGACGCCGAGTCGAACAGGAACCCCTCGACGTCGGCCCGTTGCGCCAGCTCCGGCCGGTAGACGTAGGCGTTCAGCGCCAGGATGGGCAGCATCGTCACCGCCACGGCGACGTAGCCGGCGTGGATGTATCCGACCTCCCCCAGGTACGAGTAGATGAGCGGATAGCCGATGCCGCCGAACGTTCCGATGCCGCCGACGACGCCGGCGGCGGCGCCCGTCCTCTCGGGGAACATCGCCGGCACCTGGGCGAAGATGGCCCCCTCGCTCCAGGCACAGCTGGTCCCGACGAGGAAGCCGACGCCCACCACCAGCAGGACGTTTCCGGTCCCGCCTGCGAGCGTCAGCACGCCCATCAGCACGACGACCGCACAGAGGCAGACGAACGTCCACTGTTCGCGGTACCGGCCGGTGAACACCGGCAGGATGTTCCGCTCTTCGCGCGCCAGGCGGTCGCTGACGTAGCCCCCGATGGGTCGGAGTACACCCGCAGCCAGCGAGAACGTCGCCGCGAACGTGCTGGCGATGACGAGCCTCGAGCCGAACCCCTCGCGGAAGTAGGTCGGCAGCCACGCGTTCATCGACAGTTCGAGGCCGAAGGTCATCACGTACGCCATCGCCAGGGCGATGACGCCGTAGCGCGTCGAGACCCGGGCGAGCCCTCTCAGCGTCGCGCCGTCGGCGGCGGCCTCGGCAGCGGCCTCGGTCCGGGCCGGCTGGCCGACGAGGAAGTAGACGACCGCGAGGAGTATCGACGCGACCCCGGTGGCGATGAAGGCCGCCCGCCAGTCAGCGCCGAACAGCCGGGGCAACAGCAGCGCACCCCCGGCCGCGCCGGCGTTCCCGAAGCCGGCGTAGATCCCCTCGGCGGTGCCGACCTGCTCTTCGGGGAACCACTGGGCGACGTGCTGGATGCCGACGACGAAGGTGATACCGGCCGTGCCGACGACGAGCCGGAGGATGAAGAACAGCCAGTAGCTCTCGACGAGCGCGCTCGCTATCGAGAAGACGCCGACGTACGCGAGGATGATGGCGAAGACGGTCGGCGCACCCCACCGGTCCGAGAGCCACCCGGTGATGATCCGGCCGGCCGGCGCCATCCAGATGGCCGCGCTGGCGAGGACCCCGAGTTCGGCCAGCCCGAGGCCGAACTCCTCGCCGATGGGGCCCGTGAAGGGCGCAAAGGAGAACCAGATGAGAAACGACAGGTTGAACGCCGCCGTCGCCAACAGCAGCGTCCGCCACTTCGTCATGGAGAGGGGGCTCACGTCGTCACCTCCGCGGGCGGCTCCCGGCGTTCGGGGGCCGCCGGCACCACCCGCACGGCGCACTGCTTGAAGTTCGGCTCCCCGGTCGGCCTCGCCGTCGGTGACGGGGGCGCTCGCCGGGGCGACGCGGGCCGTCACCGGCCCCGGGTCCCCGGAGCGCGACCGGACGCCTGTGTTGTACCCGTCCCGCTCGCGACCGGTGGTCAGCGTCAGCGGGTACGCCTCGGAGACGGGCTCGGCCACGCCCTCGAAGCCGGCGGTGGAGAACCGTGCCCGCCCCGAGGGCGTCGGGAAGGCCCACCCGTCACCGTCGTGGTACCGGTAGCCCCCCCTGGTCGTCGCGTCCGGCGCCGGCCAGCGAACGGCCTGTTCGGCCTCGAGGCGCCCGTAGCTGATTCCCGAGCAGTCCGCGACGGTCCCGCGGGTGAGCGCGGCGAACTCCTCGAAGACGGCCGCGGGGGCCGTCGACTCGAACAGCCCCGGTTCGAGTGCGTCGGCGACCGTCGTGACCAGCTCGAGGTCGGTGCGGACGCCGGTCGGGGGGTCGGTCACCCGGCGGACGCGGGAGACCGTCCGCTCCATGTTGGTCGTCGTCCCCTCGCTTTCTCCCCACGTCGCCGCCGGCAGCACCACGTCCGCGAGCGCCGTCGTCTCGGTGTGGAAGGCGTCCTGCGCGACGAGGAAGGCGTCATCGAGCGCCTCGCGGGCGGCCGTCGCGTCGGGCATCCCGGCGGCGGGGTTCGTCGCCACGGCGTAGACGGCGTCGACGTCGCCGCCGACCCGCTCGAGGATTCCGACCGGCCCGGGGCCGGGGTCGTCCGGCAGGCGCTCGACCGGGACGTCCCAGGCGCCCGCGATGTCGCGCCGGGCGTCGGGGTCGTCGAACGGTCGGTGCCCGGGCCAGGTCCCCTTCGAGGAGCAGACCCGCGTCCCCATCGAGTTGGCCTGGCCCGTCAGGGAGAACGGCCCGCTGCCGGGGCCGAGGTTCCCGGAGGCGAGACAGAGGTCGACCAGGGCGGCGGCGGTGTCGGTGCCCTGGACGTGCTGGTTGACGCCCATCCCCCAGTACAGGAGCGTCGGGGCCTCGAGGCCGTCACACAGCAGCTCGACCGCCTCGGCGCCGACGCCGGCTTCGGCCGCGGCGTCGGTGGCCGCCGGGAGCGCCGACCGGAGTTCGCCGAACCCGACCGTCTGCTCGTCGACGAACGCGCGGTCGACGTCGCCGCGCTCGAGGAGTCGCGCGAGGACGGCCCGCGCGAGCGCGAGGTCGGTCCCCGGGTCGGGGGCGACGTGGTGGTCGGCGGCCCGGGCGGTATCCGTCGCCACCGGGTCGACGACGACGAGTTCGCCGTCCGAGTCCGCCGAGGCGTGTATCCACCGGAACATGACCGGGTGGGCGACCGCGGGGTTGGCACCCCACACGAGGTGCGTCTCCGCGTCGGGGATGTCGTCGTAGGTCGGCGGCGGCGCGTCGCTGCCGAAGGCGTTGTAGTAGGCGGCGACCGCGCTGGCCATACACAGCGTCGTGTTCGCGTCGTAGTGGCGGGTACCGATGCCGCCACGGGCGAGTTTCCCCAGCGCGTAGGCGGCCTCGTTGGTCTGCTGGCCGCTCCCGAGGACCGCGACGCTGTGTGGGTCGACGGCGAGTCGGTCCCGCAACCCCGCGGTTGCCGTTCCGAGGGCGACGTCCCACGTCGTCGGCACGAGGTCGCCGTCGCGGCGGACCAGCGGCTGGGTGAGCCACTCGCCGCCGGGGTCGGCGCTCTCGGCGAGTCCCCGGCCGCAGGCCAGCCCCTCGCTGGTCGGGTGGGCAGAGTCCCCCCGGACGGCATCGACTCGGACGGCGAACTCGTCGTCGTTGACCCGGTGGCGACGGATACCGCCCGGGGCGACGAGTCGCGAAACGACCTCGGAGTCGAGTGGGTCTCATCACCCGAGGCGAGGGACCCCCTTCTCAAAACGTTACGCGTTGACGTTTGGTCGGTATTTCTACCAGGAGTAGACCATACAGTGCTTCTTCAATGGAATATTACTTGTTTAATCACTTGAGAGAGATGATACCACACGTTCGTCTGTTCGGCTTCGGAACGTCGACCGGAGGAAGGGTCCGACCGGGACCCCGGAGGAACGCGGAATGCCAGCCGCGCTTCGGTCCTGAGCGATTCTCTACCGGAGACCGCTGGGTCTCTCGGTGTCCGTAGATACACGAGCCACAAGTAATAACGCCCCGATTGCGGCAATACCTTGTCTTCGTTCCGATATTTCGGTATGTATATACAGAATTTTCGTCTGAAAGCAATCGTTTGTAATTCTATACATCGCCGGTCGGGGGTGGTGGCGAGACCGTCGGAGACGGTAACCTCTTTCGGGCCGGCCGGCCTACCGTCCGGTATGAACCGCGACGCCTCCCGAGCGCTGTACGACCGGGCGCTGTCGGTGTTGCCCGGCGGCGTCAACTCGTCGGTCCGGGCCGCGCCGCAGCCGTATCCGACGTTCGTCGAGCGCGGCGAGGGCGGCCACGTCGTCGACGCCAACGGGAACCGCTACGTTGACTGGGTACAGGGGTTGGGCCCGCTGTTGCTCGGCCACGACACCCCGGAGCCGGTCCAGGCTGCCATCCAGTCGCACGCCGCCGAGGGGCCGATGTACGGGATGCCCTCGGGAATCGAGGTCGAGCACGCCGAGTTCGTCTGCCGGCACGTCCCGAGCGTCGAGATGATACGCTTCGTCAACAGCGGGACCGAGGCGACGGTCTCGGCCTGCCGGCTCGCGCGCGCCGTCACCGGCCGGGACAAGATAGTCGTCATGCAGGGCGGCTACCACGGCGCCCAGGAGTCGACGCTCGTGGAGGGCGACGCCGACCACCCCCAGCCGTCCAGCCCCGGCATCCCCGCCTCGTTCTCGAAGCACACCGTTCCCATCCCGTTCAACGACGAGGCGGCCGCCCGCGAGGTCTTCGAGGCCCACGGCGACGAGATCGCCGGCGTCCTCGTCGAGCCGATTCAGGCCAACATGGGCATCGTCTACCCGGAGGACGGCTACCACGAGACGCTCCGAGAGCTGACCCACGAGTACGGCTCGCTGCTCGTCTTCGACGAGGTCATCACCGGCTTCCGGGTCGGCGGTCTCGCGTGCGCACAGGGCGCCTTCGACGTCGAGCCGGACGTCACCACCTTCGGGAAGATAATCGGCGGCGGGTTCCCCGTCGGCGCCATCGGCGGCAGAACCGAGTACATCGAGCAGTTCACGCCGTCCGGCGACGTCTTCCAGGCCGGCACCTTCTCGGGCCACCCGGTGACGATGGCAGCCGGCCTCGAGACGCTGCGGTTCTGCGCCGAGGAGGACGTCTACGGCCACGTCAACGAACTCGGCCGGCAGCTCCGTTCGGGACTCGCCGACATCGTCGCCGACCACGCCCCCGGATACACCGTCGTCGGCACGGACTCGATGTTCAAGCTCGTGTTCACGCGGGCCGACGGTCCGCCGCAGGGCGACCCCTGTGCGGACGGCTGCCGGCAGGACCCGACCTGCGAGCGCTACGGGCGCTGTCCGAAGCGGGGGACCGACGTCACCGACGCCGAGACCGACCGGTACGCCCGCCTGTTCCGGCCGAAGATGCTCGAGGATGGCGTCCTCGTCTCCCAGAACCAGTTCGAGTCGAACTTCGTCTCCTACGGCCACACCGAAGAGGACGTCGAGAAGACGCTGGCGGCGTACAAGGAGGCCCTCTGATACGGGTCGTCGCGGCGGCTTCGTCCGTCCGGTGACCGACGTCCCGGACTGCGGGTCCATCGAACGTCGACGACACACCGGCGCCGGAGCACGATAGCCCTGCGAGGCCCGGAGACGTGACTGTTCACGTCCGTTCGGGGCCTCGAGGGCCGTTCCACAGAAGCAGGCCGCCGTTACCTCAGGCCGCTGCGCCGTAGGTCTCCTCGAGGTACTCGACGATGTCGTCGGACTCGTTCATCCCGTCGACGCCGTTGGCCTCGTCGATGATAACCGGGACGCCGGTCTGGCCGCTGACCTCCTCGACCTCGGTACGCTCGGCGTGAGCGCTCGGTACCTCGATGCTGTCGTACTCGAGTCCGAGCTCTTCCAGCTTGTCGATTACCTTCGCACAGTACGGACAGCCCGGCAGTTCGTAGAGCGTGATGTTCGCCATCGGAGGAACGTATGTCGTCCGGGATAATGAGGGCGACGGTACTGTGTCCGGCAGCGACCAGACCGAGGGGGTCGTACGGGCTGTCGTGGTTCGGTACCACCAGGCAGCGGAACCGCTCACGAACGGCAGTACTGTCGAGCGTCACGACGGCTCGTCTCGCTCGCCGGCGCCGAGACGGGTCGAAATGCCAGCAACGATGCGCTTGCGGTGGGTGACGGCCTCGGCGAGGCCCCAGCCGAGCGCCACGAGCAGCCCGAGGACGAATGAGAGGAAGGTCCACGACCCCATCCAGACCGGGCGGACCCACGGCTCGACGTGCGAGTAGGTGGTCGCGAGGCGGTCGGCCTCGGCGGCGACCGGGGTGCCGGCGGCGGCGTCGGAGATGCCGTCGGCGACGGTGTACCGGGTCGCCGGCGAGGAGTCGGCGCCGCCGGAGACGGTGACCCTGCCGGTCGTGCCGTGGTCGGTCATCGTCGGCCCGTTGCTGCCCGGGGCGCCCCGCTCGGCCTCGTATGGCCCCCACGCGGCGTAGAACTCCCACACGACCTCCCCGGCGGGCGTCACCTCGACGACGCGGTGGTTCAGCGTATCGGTTACCAGCGTGTTGCCGTTCGGCAGCCGGTCGGCGTCCCTGGGCCACGAGAACCCGTCGACGGCCCACACGAGGGTCCACTCGCAGTCCTCCGGCGGCGTCCCGGCGCCGAGGCGGGGGTCTTCGTCCCCGCAGTCGCGCTCGTACTCGACGATCCGGTCGTTCTCGCTGTCGGCCACCAGGATGACCGGCGTGCCGTCCTCGCGTTCGAGGTAGTCGGGGTTGTGCTGCTCGAAGAGCGTCCCGTGGTCGTCGTCTTCGCCGAGCCGCATCACGATGTCGTCGGTCCTTCGGTCGACGACGATGACCTGGTCGAAGTTCCGCGGCGACGCCATGACGTACCGCCCCTGCGTCGTGCCGTTCAGCCGGTACTGTCGCCCCAGGGCCTGTCGAGGGTCCCCCCGCGGACGATCTCGACGTCGTTGACGTGGGTCCAGTCCTCGTCGAAGCCGCCGTCGGTGTCGTTGGGATAGTGGTCCCGAAAGTACCACTCCCACTCGGTCTCGCCCGTCTCGGCGTTCTCGATGAGGAGACGGTCGTCGCTCACCCCGTTCTCCGTGGCTCGCATGTTGGCGATCAGGAGGCGGTTCTCGTCGAGGCGCTTCACGCTGTGTGTGTCGACGAGACCAGTCCTTTCGTGGCGCCGGACCACCTCGCCCGCGTCGGGGTCGTACTCGAAGGCGACTGTGCCTCCCGGGTACGTCGAGGTGACGAAGAGGGTCCCGTTCTCGAGGGGGTCGACCTCGTAGAACCAGTCACCGACCCTCCCGTCGTCGAAGTGCCAGGCCAGTCCGGCGTCACCGTCGGCGGCGACGAGGCGGGCGGGCTTCTTCGGGCGCCCGTAGCCGGCGAAGTGAAACCCCTGGACGCTGACGTAGGTCCGCTCGTCGGCGGACGCCTCGACGGTCCCCGGACCGAGGTCGATACCCTCCGGAGAGACGGCAGCGTAGGCGGCCGGCGACAGGAGCGCGAGGACGAACACGAGCACCAGCAGACGGTAGCCACCCCGGACCTGCGGTGCCGTCATACAGTCCAGTGGGGACCGACCGAGTTGAAGGTGTTACGGTTCGGGCTAGAAGGCGAGCATCCCGGCCTCGGCCGCGAAGAAGACGACGAAGTAGACGACGAAGACGGCCGCCAGGACCCACTGACCGGCCGAGACGTCCGCACGGTCGCCGACGGCGGCCTTGACGACCGGGTAGCTAATGATGCCGGCGGCGAGCCCGTTGGCGATGGAGGCCGTCAGCGGCATGACGGTGATGGTGAGGCCGCCGGAGATGGCCCACGCGGGGTCCGCCCAGTCGATGTCGGCGACGCCCTGCAGCATGATGATGCCGACGACGACCAGGGCGATGTAGGTCGCGTAGGTCGGGATGGCGGAGACGAGCGGGACGAACGGAAGCGACAGCGCGAACAGGACGCCGACGACCAGGGCGGTGAAGCCGGTTCGGCCGCCCTCCTCGACGCCCGTGGCCGACTCGATGTAGGTCGTCACCGTCGAGGTCCCCATCATCGCCCCGAGGGTGGTCCCGACGGCGTCCGCCATCAGCGGCTCGTCCATGTCCGGCAGGTCGCCGTTCTCGTCGAGGAAGCCCGCGATCTGGGAGACGCCGATGAGCGTACCGGCGGTGTCGAAGAAGTCCACGAAGAAGAAGGTGAACACGACGATGCCGAACACGAGCGGGTCCTCGAGGATGAGCCCGAGCCCGTCGACGAAGCCGAAGAAGAGCGGCGTGAAGTCGTACTGGACGCCGAACAGCAGCGAGCCGACGCCCTCGCTTTCGACCTGCGAGACCGTCCCCGCGTCGAGGACCCCGCCCTCGACGACGCCGGCCAGCGTCAGCGCGTAGCCGGCGGCGGCCGTCCCGAGGATGCCCATGACGATGGAGCCCCTGACGTCGCGGGCGTACAGCATCAGCGTGACCACGAGGCCGAGGAGCGACAGCGCCGCGACCGGGCTCTGGAGGACGTTCCCGAGCGAGACCAGCGTCGCGTCGTCGGCGACGACGACCTGCATCTCCTGGAGGCCGAGAAAGAGGAGGAAGACCCCGATACCGGCGCCGACCGCGAACTTCACCGGCTCCGGGAACAGCCGGATGACGTACTCGCGGGCACCGACGGCCGTCAGCGCGATGAAAATTATGCCCTCGACGAAGACGGCGGCCAGCGCGACCTGCCAGGGGACCCCCAGCGTCAGCACGACCGTGAACGCGAAGAAAGCGTTCAGCCCGAGGCCGGGCGCCAGCCCGAACGGCCGGTTGGCGTACAGCGCCATCACGAGGATGGCGACGACCGACGCCAGTATCGTGACGACGGTGAGCATTTCGACGACCTGGAAGAAGTCGTACATCTCGCCCGCGATCTCCGTCGCCGGCACCTCGTCGCCCTCGGGGAACCCGCCCACGATGGCCGGCGCCAGGATGCTCGGGTTGACGACGATGATGTACGCCATCGCCAGGAACGTCGTTACGCCGGCGGTGGTCTCGGTTCCGAGGTCGGTGTCGTACTCGTCGAACGCGAAGAAGCCGGCGAGTGAATCAGCAGCGCCCATCGTTCACGTTCGGGCATACCTCGGGACCAGAACTTAGTGTTTGTCGTCTCGGAACGGTCCGAGTATGCACATTCTACCGATGCTCACTCGCGGCGAAGGAGCGCGTCGACCGGGGCGTCGGTGTGGTCGCGGGCGCGCTCGATGCCCTCGTCGCCGACCGCGATGAGCGCGAAGACGCCCGCCACCTCGGCGCCGGCCGACCGCGTGATGTCCAGGAGGAGTTCCTGGGTCTCGCCGGACCGGATGAGGTCGTCGACGACGAGCACCGACTCCCCCGCGTCGACGGCGTTCGCCGGGAGGTAGTAGTCGATCTCGATGCCCGAGGCGAGCCGCTTTCTGGCCTCGATGAACTCCTCGACGGCCGTCTCCCGGGACTTCTTCGCGTAGGCACACCGGGAGCCGAAGTGCCGGGACATGGCGGCCGCCAGCGTGATGCCGTCCGTCGCCGCCGTCAGCACCGCGTCCGGCGGCTCGATGCCGAGCGTCTCGACTGCTACCGGCGGCACGAGCGACAGGAGCGATTGGTCGAAGACCACCCGCGAGTTGTCGACGTACCCCTCACCGTCGACGGCGATTCGGGCGTCGAGTTCGGAGGCCAGCAGCTCCGCGCCGGCATCCTCGACGAGCGCCCTGGCGCGCGGCTCGCTCGGCAGCACGTGACCGTTGACGTAGCGGTTCAGGTCGCCCGCCGGCAGTCCGGTCTCGGCGGCCAGCTCCTCGTAGGTGCGCGTCTCCTTCAGCGTCCGCAGCACGTCGACGGCGCGGAGCTGGAGGGCAGCCTTCTCCGAGCGGTTCATAGCTACGTCCGGACAACGCACGTTCATGAGTACTTCGATGTCCCTTTGCCCTCGTATGAACAGCAAGATGGATACTCCGTGGGGCCGCTCCGGCGGTCTGACGACCGCTACCGGCCGGCGTCGGCGAGCAGCTCCGAGGCGGTCACCAGCGACTCGAGTTCGACGTCGTGGTCGGCGAGGTTCTCGCCGGCCCCCTCCTCGCGGTCGACGACGACCAGGACGCGGTCGACGACGGCGCCGGCGTCCCGTAGCGCCTCGACGGCGTCGACCGCGCTCTGACCCGTGGTGGCGATGTCCTCGAGGACGACCACCTCCTCGCCGGGCTCGGGGCCTCCCTCGATGCGGTTGCCGGTCCCGTACTCCTTGGCCTGCTTGCGGACGATGACGTAGGGCACGCCGGTCTCGACGGCGGTGGCGGCCACGAGCGGCACCGCACCGAGCGCGACGCCGGCCAGCCGGGTATCGCCCGCCAGGCGGTCGGCGAAGGCGCTTGCGATTCGCTCCAGACAGTGGGGGTCAGTTTCGAAGAGGTACTTGTCGACGTAGTAGTCGGAGGTTCCGCCGTGGGAGAGCTCGAACTCGCCGAACCTGACCGCGTCGGCGTCGCGGAGCGCGTCGATGAGTTCCTGGTCGGCCATGCCGGTCACTCGCGCCTGGGGGTGAAAAGCGGCCCGGAATCGGGGCTGGAGGGGGCCGCGTTACCGCTCCTCAATGGGGGTGACCGAGCGGTCCTCGGGGCCGACGTACCGCGAGCGGGGCCGGATGAGCCGGTTGTCGTCGTACTGTTCGAGGACGTGGGCGATCCAGCCGCCGACGCGGCTCATCGCGAAGATGGGCGTGTAGATGTCGACCGGGATGCCCATCTGGTAGTACGTCGAGGCGGAGTAGAAGTCGACGTTCGGCGCCAGGCCCTTCTCCTCGATCATGAACTCCTCGATGGTCGTCGAGTACTCGTACCACTTCAGCTCGCCCGCCTCGCCCAGCGCCTTCGATTTCTCGCTGAGAATCCGTGCGCGAGGGTCCTTGACGCTGTAGACGCGGTGGCCGAAGCCGGGGACCCGACGGCCCTCGGCGAGGGCGTCCTGGACCCACCCGAGGGCGTCCTTGTCGGAGCGGTCGACCTCCTTGAGCATCTCCATGACGTCCTGGTTGGCGCCGCCGTGGAGGCTGCCGGAGAGGGTGCCGACCGCCGAGGTGACCGCGGCGTGCAGGTCCGAGAGCGTCGAGGCGGTGACCGTCGCCGAGAACGTCGAGGCGTTCAGCCCGTGGTCGGCGTGCAGGACGAGCGCCATGTCGAACGTCTCCGCCAGCACGTCGTCGGGCTCCTCGCCGTTGAGCATGTAGAGGAAGTTCGCCGCGTGGCCCAGGTCCTCGCGGGGGTCGACCGGGTCGTCCCCGTTGCGGATGCGCTCGAAGGCCGCCAGCGCGGTCGGTATCTTGGCGGTGATGCGGCGTCCCTTCCGGAGATTGGCGGCCTCGTCGGTCGGGTCGGCGTCGGTGTCGGGGTCGTACGCCGACAGCGTCGAGACGACGCTCCGGAGCGCCGCCATCGGGTCCTCGTCGGCCTCCGCCAGCTCCCGGGCCAGCCGGCTGACCCCGTCGTCGAGGTGGCGCTCCTCGACCATCGACGCCTCGAAGGCCTCGAGCTCCTCGCGGGTCGGCAGTTCGCCGTGCCACAGCAGGTAGACGACCTCCTCGAACGTGGCGTTCCGGGCGAGGTCGTCTATCCCGTAGCCGCGATAGGCCAGTTCGCCCTCGTCGCCGTCGATGAAGCTGAGCGACGACTCGGCGACCAGGACACCCTCCAGCCCTCTCTTGAGCTCGTCGGACATACGCTCTCGGTTCCAATGCCCGGGAGAAAAGGGTTATCGTTCGTCCGAGCCGCCGGCGGACGGAAGGGCGAGAACGGCCGCGCCGCCGAGGGCGCCGACCCCGCCGAGCAGCGCCGGCAGGTACAGCGCCGTCGACCGCACGACCGCAGGGTCGGCGGCGGCCGAAGCAACGAGCGGGAGCACGCCGACGGTCGCGACCACGCCGGCGAAGAACCCGTGCGGCGGGGTAGCGCCGCGGGCGCCGAGACCCGCGCCGACGAGCGCACCGCCACCGAGAACGACGGCCGCGTAGCCCGCAGCCGTTGCCCCGGGGTCGAGGCCGACGACGGCGGCGGTCAGCCCGTGGGGCGTCCCGAGGCAGAACCCACCGGACGGACAGCCGACAGCCGGTGCCGCTACGAGGGCGGTGTAGGCGGCCGCCCCCGCGGCCGCCGCGGGCGGGCGCCACTCGTGGCCCGCCGGTCACCACGGCGACGAGGAGCCGGAGTCCCTCGGTGGGCCGGTCGACGGCCAGCGTGAACGCGACGGGGACCACCAGCCAGCCGAGCAGTCCGAAGACGGCGGCGAGCGTCGCCGGCGAGCGCCGACCCGGGTCGATGCCGTTGACCGAGAGCGTGTGCCGGTAGGCCGCCCGGGCGACCAGCACCGTCGTGACGAAGCCGGCGACGGCCGTCGCCAGCACGAACGACAGCGCCGTCCAGTAGAGGAGCGACTCGTCGGTTCCCGGCAGGTATGCGAAGACGACGAAGACCACTGCGGCGATGCCGACGCCGGCGAGGAGTCCGCTCCGGGCGTGTCTGCGCACCTCCAGCTCCTCGAGGAGCGCGGCGACGCCGGGACGGTCGGGGGTATCGGCGGACACACCCGCCAGTAGGACCGGGCGACACAAAGCCGTACAGGTATAACACACGGAAAAGCCGGCGGGTATCAGTAGGCCTAAGACTGCCCGCAAGACGAATGGTAGTAATGACTGCCCTCGGTTCTGCGAGTGCGGCCCCGGGCGAAATCGACACGGGGCGGCTGTCGGTCGGTGAGGCGCGGGACGGCTCCGAGGTCGGGCTCCCGGTCGCGGTCGTCAACGGCGGCGACGACGGGAAGACGCTCTACATCCAGGCGGTCTCGGACGGCGACGAACTGAACGGTCTCGGGGTCATCCGGCGGCTCGTGCCCCAGTTGGACCCCGCGAGGCTCGCCGGCGAGCTGCTCATCGTCGGCATCGTCAACCACTACGGCTTCCAGGTTGGCGAGCACCGCAACCCGATCGACGACACGAAGCTCAACCGCGCGTACCCCGGAGACGAGAACGGAACGGCCTCCGAACGCATCGCCGCAGCCACCTTCGAGGCCGCGAGCCGGGCGGACCTCGTGTTGGACCTCCACCAGGGGTCGACCTCCTGTATGATAGACGAGACGCG
>PXQM01000013.1:0-8049 GCA_003021325.1 Halobacteriales archaeon QH_10_70_21 | reverse complement strand
CCGGACGAGGGCATCCCGACCATCGACCCGGAGCTCGGCGGCTCCGTCGGCTGGGACGAGAGCTCCATCCGCAAGGGGCTGAAGGGCGTCTTCAACGTGCTCTACCGGTACGGGTTCCTCGGGGGCGACGTCGACGTCCAGCCGCAGACCCGCGCGACCGGCTTCGAACAGTACGGCTCGCCGGTCGGCGGGCTGGTGTCGTACGCGGCCGACCTCGGCGACGAGGTCCAGCGCGGCGACACGCTCTTCGAGGTGACGGACGCGTTCGGGACGGCCAAGACCGAGGTGACGGCCGACTCCGGCGGGGTGTTCTGGCGCCGCCGCCGCCTCCCGCAGGTCGCCACCGGCGAGTACGTCTGCTCGCTCGGGACGGACGTCGACACCTTCTGATACTGCCGGACGTAACTACTCGAATCGCACTCCGGACTGCAGGCACTCTCCCCCGGGGTTTCGGACCCGCAGCGGCGTAGATACGCACGAAACTACGTCCGGCAGTATGAGCCTCGCGACGACCCCCAGAGGCAACCGTTTATGTATGAGAGCGCGGCCAGACCGCCCGTGACCTGAGCGCCGCCGGCGGTCGGTCGAGGCCGGAGCGCGGGACGCCGTCGCCGGCACCCTCACGTCCCGCCTGCTCGCGACACCGAAACCGACAGGATGCCGTCCACCGATGGAGCGGTATGGAGCTCCACTGTCCGGACTGCGGCCGAGAGTACGCCGACCGCTGGCGGTGCGAGTGCGGCGCACCCCTGCGGTTCGCCGACCGGCCGCTCCCGCCGACGGACACCCCCGACGTCGACCCCCGCGAGGGCCTGTGGGCCTTCGAGCCGTTCCTTCCCGTCGAGCGGCACGTGACGCTCGGCGAGGGCTACACGCCGCTCGTCGACGCCGCCGACTGGGACGCGGCGTTCAAGCTCGACTACGTCTTCCCGACGGGGTCGTTCAAGGACCGCGGCGCGGCGACGACCCTCTCGCGGGCCGTCGAAGTCGGGGCCGAGCGCGTCGTCGAGGACTCCTCGGGCAACGCGGGCGCCGCCATCGCAACCTACGCCGCCCGGGCCGGGATTCCCGCCGAGATATACGTCCCGGCCGACGCCGAGAAGTCGAAGCTCGGGGCCATCCGGCGGACGGGCGCCGACCTCGTCCGCGTAGAAGGGACCCGACAGGACGTGACCGACGCCTGCATCGACGCCGTCGAGTCGGGCGCGGGCTGGTACGCCAGCCACGCGTGGAACCCCGCGTTCTTCGCCGGAACGGCGACGATGGCCTACGAGATCGCCCACCAGCGCGGCTGGTCGGTCCCGGACGCGGTCGTGCTGCCGCTCGGGCACGGGACGATGTTCCTCGGCGCCTACCGCGGCTTCCGGGCGCTGCGGGACGTCGGCTGGACCGACCGGATACCGCGGCTCCTGGGCGCACAGGCGGCCGGACACGCGCCGGTCGCCGCGGCGCTCCACGGCGAGGAAGCCGCGGCCGGGAACAACACTGTGGCCGACGGCATCCAGATTCGGGAGCCGGTGCAGAGAGAGCACATCCTGGCGGCCATCGAGGCGACCGACGGGGACGCCATCGCGCTGTCGTCGTCGGCCGTCACTGCGGAGCTTGAGCGCCTCCACCGCGCCGGGTTCTACACGGAGCCGACGTGTGCAGTCGCCACCGCCGCACTCAGGGAGTACCGCGAGCGTGACATGCTCGACGACGACGCGGATATCGTGGTTCCACTGTCCGGCAGCGGCCTGAAGAGCGAGTAGACCGGTCGGCTACCGTTCGGGGTGCGTCGGCCCGTCGAAGCCGCCCCGGACGAGCGGCTTCGCGACGTGTCGCCGGGCGCGCGGCGGAACCTCGTGCCAGCCGAGGGCCAGGTCCCGGTCGAGCGGCCGTTCGGCCCGGCCGTCCGAAGCCGTCCCGCAGTCGCGGCACCGGTAACCCTGGTCCCGTCCTGCGGACTCCATCGTCCGGTCGCACTCCGGGCAGGTCGGCGTCACCGCCTCGACCTCGCGACGGGCCCTGAGGGCGAACTTCTCGAGCTTCAGCGTGTCCGATTTCACCTCGCCACAGACGGCGAGCTCGTCGCCGCCCCGGAGCCGCCGAACGCGGTCCCGGAAACGCTTCGTCGGCTCGAACGCCACGCACTGTAGTTCGGCGTCGTTGCCGGAGAGATCGAAGAAGACGTGCCCGCCGCGGCGGGTCTCCGGGGTCGCCGCGACGGTACCGTCGAGCCGATAGGAGCGGCCGTTCTCCACGTCCGCAATCGTCCCGTCGACGAGGTGCGCGTCGGTGCCCTGGTTTGTGAGGAAGGTTCGCGACCGGGCGACCGGTTCGCCCTCGATGCGGTCGGCGGCCGCCTGGCAGGCGTCGGGGTCGTCGCCCCGGACCCCGTAGAGGACCGGCCCCGGCGTCCGTGGGACGCAGACCGCCTCTCCGGTGCCGCGGTCGACCGTGTCCCACACCGCCGGATAGTGTGCGTCGGCGGCCGCGAACACAGACTCGAAGTCGACCTCGCGGTCGGTTCCCCACCGCTCCGGCCGGCGGTAGGCGATGTGTTCGTGCGTCCAGTCGTCGAAGGCGGTCCAGGCGCCGACGGCCGCCAGGGCGCCGATGACGCCGCGGCCGTTCTTCCAGGTCTCGGCGCGGTAGCCGACCTCGGACAGCAGCCGGTGGGCGGAATCGCGGGTGTGGTGGTCGGTGACGGCCCGGCGGGCGAACGCGGCGGGGTTCGTCCGCTCGTCGGCCGTCTCGGCGGCCTCGCTCACGATGTCGGCCGCGATTCGGCGTGCGCGTTCCGGCGCGGCACCGGTGTGGACGGCCAGCGCCGCGTTCCCCCGGGTCTTGTGCTCGACCGCCGGGTTGCACCGCACGAGCAACACGCGCTCGACGGCCGCCCCGTAATCGCCGAGCTGTCGGGCGATTCTGTCGGCGACGTAGGTCGTGCACATCCCCCGCTCGCGGGAGTCGGTGTCGTCAATGCCGATGACGGTCACGGGAACCGGTAGGAGGCTGTGCCCTAACGGGGTTTCGGTCGATACGGCTCGGACCGTCGCAACCGCAAGACGGCACCGGTGTGTGCCGGGGAAACACATTTAACGGGGGAAACGATTATATACGTCTATGTCCCGGTCCGCACTGGTCGGCAATGTCACCACGATGCTCGAGGACGCGGGCTTTACGGTGAGCGACCGGTGTGCGATCCGTCCGAAGAGCTTCGACATCGCCGCCCGTCGCGGGGACGACGTGGTGCTGTTGAAGGTGCTGGCCAACATCGACGCCTTCGACGGCTACACCGGCGCCGAGATGCGCCGCCTCGGCGAGTACCTCGAGGCGACGCCGCTCGTCGTCGGCCTCCGGACTAGGAACGAGGACCTCAAGCCGGGCGTCGTCTACTTCAGACACGGCGTTCCGGTGCTGTCGCCGGACACCGCGATGGACCTGTTCATCGAGAAGGTGCCGCCGCTCATCTACGCCGCGCCGGGTGGCCTGTACGTCAACATCGACGGCGACCTGCTGTCGGACGCCCGCGACGAGCGGGAGTGGTCGCTCGGCAAGCTCGCGAACGAACTCGGCGTCTCCCGGCGCACCGTCTCGAAGTACGAGGACGGGATGAACGCCAGCGTCGACGTCGCCGCCGAGCTCGAGGAGATATTCGGCCAGCCGCTGGCCAGCCCGGTGAGCGTGCTCGAGGGCGCCGAGGACGTCCGTGACGACGTCGAGGACCCCGACGAACCGGAGGCCGACCCCGACGACGCCCACCTGATAACGGTGCTCACGCGGGTCGGCTTCAACGTCCACCCGACGATGCGGGCGCCGTTCAAGGCCGTCAGCGAGGACGAGAAGGGCGACCAGAAGGTGCTCACCGGCCACTCCGAGTTCAACCGCACCGCCGAGAAGCGCGCCCGCATCATGTCCTCCGTCGGCCAGGTCACCCGCACCCGGTCGGTGTACGTCGTCGAACGCGCCCGCCAGGACTCCGTCGAGGACACCGCGCTCATCGAGCGCGAGGAGATGGAGGAGATCGACGACGCCGAGGAGCTGGAGAACCTCATCCGCGAGCGGGCCCGGGCCTGAGGGCGCGCCTGACACCGTTCTCGCCGCTTCGGTAGCCACGTCCGCGCCGGCTTCCGCCCGGGGCCGGCGTCCCGGGGGACTCGCGTCGCCGGAGCGCTCGGAGTCGGCTTCGTATCGCCCGGGCCGTCCCGAGTGGGCTGCTCGACGGAGACGAAGGGGGTTTCAACCGCCGCCGCCCACCATCGGGTATGACGGAGACGATTCGGCTGGCGACGCGAGGGTCCGATCTCGCGTTGCGGCAGACCCAGCGTGTCGCCCGGGCGCTCGAGAGCCGGCGCCGGGAGGTCGAGCTCGTGGAGGTGGAGACGACCGGCGACAGCGTCCGCGACGAGCTCATCCACCGCCTCGGCACGACCGGCGCGTTCGTCCGCAGCCTCGACGAGAGGGTCATCGAGAGGGAGGTCGACGCGGCGGTCCACTCGATGAAGGACATGCCGACGGAGTTCCCCGAGGAGCTGGTCGTCGGGGGCGTTCCCGAGCGGGCGCCGGCCGGCGATGTCCTCCTGACGCCCGGCGGCGCCGACCTCTCGGAGCTTCCGGAGGGCGCGACGGTCGGCACCTCGAGCCTCCGCCGGAAGGCACAGCTGCTTTCCGCCCGGCCGGCGGAGCTGGAGCGGCGGGCGCTGGGCCGGGAGGTCGACATCGCCTTCGACGCCATCGTCCTCGCGGAGGCCGGGCTCGAGCGTATCGACCTGCTCGCGATCCTCGAGTTCCAGCGGCTCGACCCCCCGCTGGTCCCGGCGCCCGGGCAGGGCGCCATCGCGGTGACGGCCCGCGACGACGACGTGGTCGACGCCCTCCGGCACGAGCTCGACCACCCGCGGACCCGCGTGGCGACAACCGTCGAGCGGACGGTGCTGGAGACGCTCGGCGGCGGCTGCGTCGCGCCGGTCGGCATCCACGCCATCATCCGGGGCGAGTACGTCCACACGCGGGTTCGCGTCCTCTCGCAGGACGGCACCGAGGAGGTGGCGGCGACCCGCGACCTCCCCGTCGACCGTCACCCGGAGGCCGCCCGCGAGTTCGCCGAGGAGCTGGCCGACGAGGGGGCGGCGGCCCTCATCCAGCGGGCCCGCAGGGAGGTCGGCGAATGACCGGCACGGTGTACCTCGTCGGCAGCGGCCCGGGCGACCCCGAGCTGCTGACGGTGAAGGCCCGGCGGCTCATCGACGAGGCCGACGTCGTCCTGCACGACAAGCTCCCGGGGCCGGAGATTCTCGACTCCATCCCGCAGGCCAAGCGCGAGGACGTCGGCAAGCGCGCCGGCGGCGAGTGGACGCCCCAGGAGTACACCAACCGGCGGCTCGTCGAGCTGGCGGAGGCTGGGAAGACGGTCGTCCGGCTCAAGGGCGGCGACCCGTTCGTCTTCGGCCGCGGCGGCGAGGAGGCCGGACATCTCGCGGCCAACGGCGTTCCCTTCGAGTACGTACCTGGCGTCACGAGCGCCATCGCCGGCGCGGGCGTGGCCGGCATCCCGGTCACCCACCGGGACCACACCTCCTCGGTCTCGTTCGTGACCGGCCACGAGGACCCGACGAAGGAGGAGTCGGCCATCGACTGGCACGCCCTCGCCGACACCGGCGGGACGCTCGTCGTCCTGATGGGCGTCGGCAAACTGCCGGCCTACACCGGCGAACTGCTCGACGCCGGGCGTGACCCCGACACGCCGGTCGCGCTGATCGAGCGCGCGACCTGGCCGGACCAGCAGGTCGCCACCGGAACGCTGGAGACCATCGTCGACGTCCGCGACCGCGAGGACATCGAGCCGCCGGCGATAACCGTCATCGGGGACGTAGCGGCCACGAGAGAGCGCGTGAAGGCGTTCCTGGAGAACGGACCCGGCGACGAGACGGGGGCGTAAACCGGATGCCACGATACGAAATGGGCTCGCGTGCGGTGACGGGGGGTCCGAAGGCGGATGGCTGAGACGGTCGCGTTCTTCCGGCCGGACGACGAGCGGGCCGCCGAGGCGGCCGACGCCCTGCGCGAGCTGGGCGTCGAGCCGTTCTCGGACCCGATGCTCCCCGTCGAGCCGACCGGCGCGGCGCCCCGCGAGGACGCCGCCTACACGGTGCTGACGAGCAAGACCGGCGTCGAGCTGGCCCGCGAAACCGGCTGGGCGCCGGGCGGCGAGGTCGTTGCCATCGGGACCGCGACCGCCGGGGCGCTGGAGGCGAACGGCTACCGCGTCGACCGCGTCCCGGCGGAGTACTCCTCGAGCGGGCTGGTCGCGGAGCTCGCCGGCGATGTCGCCGGCCGGCGGGTCGAGGTCGCCCGCTCGGACCATGGGTCGGCGGTGCTGACCGACGGGCTGAACGGCGCCGGCGCGTACGTCCACGAGACGGTCCTCTACCGGCTGGTTCGGCCCGCGGGGGCGGGCGAGTCGGCGGCGGCGGCGGCGGCGGGGCGGCTCGACGGCGCCTGTTTCACCTCCTCGCTGACCGTCGAGCACTTCCTCGAGGCGGCAGCGGAGCGCGGCGTCCGGGCGGGCGCCCTCGAAGGGCTGAACCGCGCCGTCGTCGGCGCCATCGGCGAGCCGACCCGCGAGCGCGCCGAGGCGTGCGGCATCGACGTCGACGTCGTGCCCGGGGCGGCCGAGTTCGAGGCGCTCGCCGCGTCCGTGGTCGACCGGCTCTGAGGCCGGGCGCACGTCGCCCCGCCGACCAACGGTTTATACGCGAAGCCGCGCAACCTACGCCCGATGGACGCTCCGGTCCCGGCACTCGAGGCGCGCGCGAGGGCGTGTGCGGACGCGCTCCTCGACGCCGACCGCGTGCTGCTAGCCTCCCACATCGACGCCGACGGCCTGACCAGCGCCGCCGTCGCCGCGACGGCGCTGCGGCGGGCGGGGATACCCTTCGAGACCGTCTTCGAGAAACAGCTCGACGCCGACGCCATCGCCGGCATCGCCACACGCGGGTACGACACCGTGCTGTTCACGGACTTCGGCAGCGGCCAGCTGGACATCATCGCCGACCACGAGTCGGCGGCCGGGTTCACGCCGGTGGTCGCCGACCACCACCAGCCGGCCGACGCCGACACCGAGTTCCACCTCAATCCGCTGCTGGAGGGCATCGACGGCGCCTCGGAGCTTTCCGGCGCCGGCGCAGCGTACGTCCTCGCGCGGGCGCTGGCGGCGCGCGGCCCCGACGGACGGCTCGGGAACCGCGACCTGGCGGCGCTGGCCGTGGTCGGCGCCGTCGGCGACATGCAGGCCAGCGGCGGGAAGCTGCACGGCGCGAACGCCAGCATCGTCGCGGAGGGCGTCGACGCGGGCGTCCTCGCGGAGACGAAGGACCTCTCGGTGTACGGCAAGCAGACGCGGCCGCTGCCGAAACTGCTCGAGTACGCCTCCGACGTCCGGATTCCGGGCATCACGAACGACGAGCGCGGTGCCGTCTCGTTCCTCGACGACCTGGCGGTCGACTGCCGGGCGAACGGCGAGTGGAAGCGCTGGGTCGACCTCACCGACGACGAGAAGCAGTCCGTCGCCAGCGCCCTCGTCCAGCACGCCGTCGCCCGCGGCGTCCCGGCGTTCAAGATTGACCGCCTCATCGGCACGACCTACGTGCTCAAGGAGGAGGCCGTCGGAACGGCGCTGCGGGACGCGAGCGAGTTCTCGACGCTTCTGAACGCGACGGCCCGCTACGAGCGCGCCGACGTGGGGCTGGCGGTCTGTCTCGGCGACCGCGGCGAGGCGCTGGACCGCGCCCGCGAACTGCTTCGGACCCACCGCCGGAACCTCTCGGAGGGCATCGAGTGGGTCGAAGGGCACGGCGTCACCACCGAGGAGCACCTCCAGTGGTTCGACGCCGGCGACGAGATACGCGAGACCATCGTCGGCATCATCGCCGGGATGTCGATGAGCGCCGACGACGTCTCCCGCGAGATGCCCATCGTCGCCTTCGCCCGCAAGAGCGACGAGGAGACGAAGGTGTCGGGGCGCGGGACCGGCCCGCTCGTGAGCCGGGGGCTGGACCTCTCGGC
>PXQM01000012.1 GCA_003021325.1 Halobacteriales archaeon QH_10_70_21 | reverse complement strand
ATCCAGCTCCGAGAACTGCGTCCGCTGGTAGGCGTACAGCAGGTCGAAGACGACACGACCCTTGACGTTCGGGCCGCCCCACCCGGAGTCCCACACCTCGTCCACCCGGGAGAGGCGGTCCGAATCCAGGCGGTCGATACGGCCCCGCTTGCGGTCGATGCGGTCGATGAGGTACGGGGCGTCGAAGTCGTCGAAGTTCCAGCCGGTCAGGACGTCCGGGTCGGTGTCGTCAACGTAATCAAGGTGGTCGACGAGCATCTCGGCCTCGTCGTCGAACCCACGGATCTCGACGTCGAGCGGCCCCTCGCCGATGGGGTCGTAGCCGTCGACGGCGTCCGGCCCGGGGACGCCCTCGGGGGGCTCGTAGAGCCAGACGACGTACTCGTCGCGGTAGGAGTCGTGGCTGGTCAGACAGACGATGGTCTGCTCGCCGTCCTCGGGGAAGCCGTTGCGGTCGTCGACCTCGATGTCCAGCGTGTGGACCCGCGGCTCGACGGTGCACTCGACCGTCGTCGTCGAGTTCCCGGGCCGGCACGCGGATACCGCTGCGGACGTCCTTGTCGATGAGGAGCCGGTTCGGGAAGAGGATGTCCGCCTCGTAGTGGTCGAACCGGTCCCGCAGTTCGCCGACGTCGCGGGGGGTCTGGCCGAACACCTTCAGGAGCTCCTCGCCCCGGATGGACTCGTAGACGACGACGGTCGAGGGCTCGGCGTCCTCGGGCGGGTCCGCGAGGTCGCCGTAGGTCTCGACGCCGGTGACGGCTCCCGGTTGGTCGTGCGCCCGAAAACGTGCAGGACGGGATGCTCGTCGTCGCCGCTCCCCTCGACGGTGTAGTCGACCTGTGTGACCGACAGCTCGACGTGACCGTCGGCGTCGGGGAACCGCCGGTCGGAGAGGTCGACGACGTCGGCGGCCGGGTCGCCGCCGTTGCCCGCCACGGCGGCGGCCTCCTGGGCCGGGCGCTCCGTCTCCCCGGAGCCGCCGCCGAACGCGTCGAGGGTCCCCTGCTCGCTACCGTTGTCCATGGATTCCATTCGTAGGCCCGCCACGATTAAAACCTCGGTCTTCCGCTCGGGCGACGCCGCCGGACGGCCGGGAGCATCCTCGTTACGTCCTGCGTTTCGAAACCTGACACGGCCACAAGGGATTTACATTGACATGTCGTACCAGGGAGCGGTGACACACCATGCCCGACCCTGATGCGACGACGGAGCAGGACAGCGCGGGAGAGCGACCCGAACCGGTGGTTGCCGACGCCGTCGAGACGACGGAGTCGTACCGGACGGAGGAGGGCGTGGTCTTCTACGACGCCGAGAACCCCCTGGCGTGGATGCAGGCCGCCGAGGTCGTCGACCTCGACGAGGTCGCGTAACTTTTCAGCGCGGAGCGGCTGACTGGAGCCGTGGCCCCACTCGGCGACGGGGACGACACCTCGAACGAGCCCGACGAGTTCGACCCGGAGAGCCTCGGACCCGAGACGCCCTCAGTCGAGGTCCCGACCGGCGACTCCGTCGAGATCGACAGCGACGCCGACGAGGTGCTCCTCCGGACCTTCTGGGGGTCGGTCATCTCGCTCAACGTCGCGATGGCGGCCGTCCCGCTCGGGCTGATGCTCATCTACTTCCGGGGGGACTGGGAGCTCGGCGGGCTCGCCGTCGCAGTCGGCTGCGTCGCCGCCGTCGCCACCGTTCGGTTCTACTACATCTTCAGGCGTGACCGCGAGGACGGGGAGGGGTCGTCGTGAGAGCCGTCGAGCACGGCGGCGAGCGCTACCTGCCGAGCGAGGAGCTCGAAGCGAGCGGCGAGTCGCCGCTCGCGCTCGCGGCCCGGCGGGTCCCGGAGCCGACCCGGCGGGTCCTGACCGCCGTCCACTCCGAGCGGGCGCTGGGCGTCCTCGTCGAGCTGGACGAGCGCGGCCCGCTGTCGGTCCGGTCGGTGCTGGGCGGCTACGACCTCTGCGAGTCGGCCCTCCACGGGCTGTTCGGCGAGCTCCGGGCGGCCGGCCTGGTCGCGGAGACCGAGGTCGACGGCGAGCGGGGCTACCGGCTCACCGACCGCGGCCGCGAGGGACTCGAGGGGCTCCGGTAGCTACGAGAGCGCCTCGACGGTGCCGGACCGCTCGACCGACGAGCGGTTCGTGGTCGGGTCCTTCCGGACCGCCACGAGGTCGTCGGCCGCCCCCACCAGCTCCTCGTCGTGGCTGACGACGATTATCTGGTCGACGCCGTGGTCCGTCATCGACTCGATGAGCTCGACGAGCTTCGAGACGTGTCCCGAATCGAGGAACACCGTCGGCTCGTCGAGGATGAGCGGCGGCGTCGGCGCTTCCCCCTCGATGCCCTCGACCAGCAGCCGGTAGATGGCACACCGCAGCGAGAGGTTGAACAGCGCCCGCTCGCCGCCCGACAGCTGCTCGGGGTCCAGCGGCGTCCCGTCCTTCTGGTAGACGGTCAGCTCGTAGTCGCCGTCGAGCTCGATGCGGGCGTAGGAGTCGTTCTGGTAGACGAGCTGGAACGTCTCGTTGAGCATCGCCTCCAGCGTCTCGACGTTCCGCTGGCGCAGCTCCGTGCGGAGGTCGGCGTAGGTCTCCTGCAGCTCGTGGGCCTCGTCGTACAGCGAGTCGAGGCGGTCGACGGTCTCCCGAAGCTCCTCGCGGCGCTCGCGCAGCGCCTCGAGCTCCTCGAGCTCGTTCTCGACGGCGCCGATGGCGTTCTGTAGCTCGTCGCGCTCCTCGCGCTGCTCCTCGAGGTACGGCTCGACGTCGTCGAGGTACGCCGCGACGTCGTCCAGCAGCTCGCCGACCCGCTCGAGCCGTTCGCGGCGCTCGTCGACGGTGGCCTTCTCGCGGTTTAGCTCGCCGGTGGCCTCGCGGGCCGCCCCGGCCGCCGCCTCGGCGGTTTCGGCCGCCTCGATGGCCGTCTCGGCGGCCGTCTCGTACTCGTCGGCCTCCTTCCGGAGCGCGGCGGCGCGGTCGGCCTTCTCTTCGAGGGCCTCGGCCCGCTGTTCGACGAGCGATATCACGTTCTCGCGGCGGTCCTCGAGCCGGTCGAGCTCCGAGGCGGTCTCGACCAGCTCGACCGCCCGGTCGCGCTTCGTCTCCAGCTCCGCGACACGCTCCTCGGCCGCCTCGAGGTCGGTCTCCAGCCCCGCGACGCGCTCGCGGTCGGCCTCGAGCGTCTCGACGTGCGGCGAGTCGTCGACCGGCTGGCCGCACTCGGGACATTTGCCCGCCTCGAGCAGCTCCTCGGCCTCCTGGACCGTCTCGCGGGCGTTCTTCAGTTCGGCCCGGAGCTCGGCGACCCGCTCCTTCGCCTCGGTCAGCTCCGCCGCGACCGACTCGCGGTGGCTCTCGACCGACTCGCGGTCGACGGGGGCCGCCGACAGCTTCGCCCGCAGCGATTCGACGTCGTCTTCGAGCTCCGCGAGCTTCTCGCGGCGGACGGCCAGCTCCTCGCGGCCCTCCGTCACCGCCGACTCGAGGTCGTCGGCCTCCGCCCGGGCCTCGGCGGCCTGCTCGCGGAGCTCCTCGGCCCGCTCGCGTTCGGTCTCCGCCTCGCCGGCGTGCTCCTGTGCCTCGAGTCGCTTGGCCTCGATGTCGTCCCGAAGCTCCTCGGCCCTGCCGTCGAGCTCCGACAGCCGCGACTCGACGGCGTCCTCGTCGGCCGACGCCAGGTCG
This sequence comes from Halobacteriales archaeon QH_10_70_21, assembly GCA_003021325.1. The sequence continues at coordinate 1,947 of PXQM01000012.1, read as the reverse complement.
GTCTCGTCGACGGCCTCCTCGAGGTCTCCCTGGAGGGTCTCGGTGGTCTCTCGCAGCGAGCGGATGCGCTCCGAGAGCGCCTCGCGCTCGCCCTCGGCCTCCGAGATGGTGGTCGCCAGCTCGTCGATCTCGTCCTCGAGGCCGGATATCTCCCGGCGGCGCTGTTCGTACTCCTCGAGGACGCTCTCGGCCGCCTCGAGGGTCCGCTGGGCCTCCTCTCGGTTCTGCTCCTTCTCGGCGATGTCGGCCTCGACCGACTCCAGCTCCGACCGGAGGCCGTTGAGCCGCTCGTGGAGGTCCTTCGCCTCCTTCGTCTCTATCTGCTCTGTGACCTGCGAGAGCGCCCCCTGCTTGTCGTCGCGGACGCGGCCGACGCCGACCCGGGCGTCGCTGGCCCGCTCGCGGTACTCCTCTAGCTTGCCCAGCTGCAGCAGGTCGTCTATCATGTCCTGCCGCTCGCCGGGGGAGGCGTTGATGAGCTTGTTCACCTCCCCCTGTCGGACGTACGCGCAGTTGACGAACGCCTCGGCGTCCATCCGGAGCAGCGAGGTGATGTGTGCCTCCACGTCGGTGACCTGTTCGACGGTCCCGTCGGGCGTCTCGAGCACGCAGGTCGTCGTCTGGGCCGTGTCGCCGCGGAGCGTCACCGCCCGCTCGACGTGGTACTGGCCGCCGTCGTGGGCGAACCACAGCTCGACGGTCATCTCCTCGGCGCCGTTCGAGATGACCTCGTCGAGCGTTCCCTCGACCGCGCTGGCGCCGTAGAGCGCGAAGAAGCACGCCTCGAGCAGCGACGACTTGCCGCTGCCGTTGACGCCGTGGACCACGGTCACCCCCGGCCGGAGCGACAGCTCGGCGTCCTCGTAGCACTTGAAGTTCCGGAGACGGACGCGCTCGAACTTCACAGGTAGTCCTCCACGGAGGCCTGTCCGTCGGCCGCCCCCTGTGCCGGCTCTTCGTCACCCTCGTCCGCGTCCGTCGCGTCCCTCTCTCCGGGTCCGTCCGCGCCCTCGGTCCCGGGCTCGCCGTCGGCGGCCGGGTCCCGGCCGTTACCGCCCGGCGGGTCGCTTCCATCGGTCGCCGCCTCACGGGAATCCGGGCCGGCCGCGGTCGCGGCCTCGTGGTCGTCGGCCGTCCCGTCCTCGGGGAGGCGGTCGGCGACGGTCTCGAAGGCCGACGGCTCGTCGACCAGCTCCTCGACCCGGCGCTGGACCTCGTCGGCCACGTTCGCGTCGGCGACCCTGCTCGCCCGGATCGTCTCGTCGAGGTCGCGGGCCGCCTCGCTCAGCCCGAGGTCGCGGACCCGCTCGCGGACCGCCTCGTCGGGGTCGGCGAACGCGACGTCGAGGTCGGCGTCCTCGCTCACCTCGCGGCGGTCGTTGACGCGGGCGACCAGCGCACCCGCACCGTCGGCGAACTCCTCGACGCGCGCTGCCGAGACCGGCTCGCCGTCCCCCGACAGCGTGACGTGGACCACGGCGCCCTCGAGGTCGTGTTCGCGGAGCCGCTCGCGGACGCGGTCGAACCCCTCGCTCTCGGCGAGTTCGAGGTCGACGAAGACGAACTCGCGGGTCTCGATGCCCCGGCGGGCGATGTGGACGTCGTCACCGAACTCGACGATGTTGTACCCCCGCTCCTCGCGCTCGCTGGCGCTGGCCCGCTCGGTCGACCCGCAGTAGGTGACCCAGGTGCCGTCGACCTCCGCCCGGGTCGCGGCGTGCTCGTCGCCCAGCAGCATCACGTCGAAGTCGACCGTCGAGGCCTCGAGCACCTCGGCGGCGTCCCACTCGACGTTGCCGTAGTCGGGGACCAGCGGCTCGAAGAGGCCGTGCGAGACCAGGGCGGCGTTGGCGGCGTCGTGCGGCTCGAACTCGTAGTCGAGGTCGGCCCGCCGGGCCCGGGGGACGAAGTCGAGCCCGTAGAACGCGGTGTCGCCGACCACGACCG
>PXQM01000011.1 GCA_003021325.1 Halobacteriales archaeon QH_10_70_21 | reverse complement strand
GGTCAGGGGGTCGGGGGTGCGGCGTGAAGCAGACGTCCCGGAGGCGCTTGACCTGCGGGAAGGATGTCACCGTCGTCCGCGGCCTCGGGCGCGTCATCCGCGGCGACGTAGACGTCCTTTGTCTGCGTCACCTCGGTCGTCCGGTTCGTCAGCTGGTACCCAATGGTCACCTCTTTCTGCGTTTCCTCATTCAACGAGACGTTGTGTCCACCCACCCCCTGGCCCATCTCGGCGGTCCCACCTGCGTGCGACCATTGTCCCTGTATTCGGCGTACAGTCCCAACCCAAGACCGAGCAGTTCGTGGTCGGCGCGACGGGGTCGCCCGCCGACGGCCGGTCCAGCCTCGAGGATGCGTCTCCGTAGCCAGCACGACGCCGCCGAACGGCCCGGATTTATGTGACGCCCCCGCGGATGGGTGGGGCATGACGCTCGAGAAACCGGACCTCTCCGGACGGACGGCATTCATCACCGGCACCACCCGCGGCATCGGCAAGGCGCTGGCGCTTTCCCTGGCCGAGCGGGGCTGCAACATCGTCTCGACGGGCAAGACCAGCGAGAACGACGACTACGGCGACGACAAGGACCTCGAGGGCAGCATCGAACGGACCGCCCGCGAGTGCGAGGAGCTGGGCGTCGAGGCCCTGCCCGTCCAGCTGAACGTCCGCAACGAGTCGGAGGTCAACGCGGCCGCCGAGCAAGCCATCGACCACTTCGGCGAGGTTGGCATCGTCATCAACAACGCCAGCGCCATCCAGATAGCGAACGTCGAGCAGCTGCCTGCAAAGCGGTTCGACCTGCTGAACGACGTCAACGTCCGTGGTACCTACCTCACCTGCCGGGCGTTCATCGACCACCTCAAGGAGGTCGACGACGCCTGGCTACTGACGAACGCGCCGCCGGTGACCGTCGACCGCGCGCCCGGCGAGGCCCCCTACGCCTGGTCGAAGATGGGGATGTCGTTCATCACGTTGTCGCTGTCGACCGAACTCAGCGGCCAGGGCGTCGGTTGTAACTCCTTCTGGCCGGTCACGGCCATCGACACCCGCGCCACCCGCTACTTCGGGATGGGTACCGAGGACGACTGGCGGACACCCGAGGTCGTCAGCGACGCCGTCCTCGAGATACTGCGCCGCGACCCCTCGTCGTTCAACGGCCACGCCGTCTACGACGAGGAGATACTCAGGGAGGCCGGCGTCGAGGACTTCTCGCGGTACAATCTGACGGAGGGCGACCCGGCGCCGATGTCCGCACAGATGTTCGACCCGAGCTACGAGCGCCCGGAGTGACCGGCGAGCCCACCGGGTCGGCCGACCGCGGTGGTCGACAACCGATTGTGCGAACATAATCGTTCATATGGATGCCTCCTAACGAGGTGATGAGATGGTCGACCCTACATCGGACCTCGGTGAGGACGTCACCGAGGACGACGCGCCGAGATGCGAGGCCTGTGGAGAGCCAATACTGAACGAATCGACGCACCGGGTCGTCACGTGGGTCGAGGAGGAGACGGTCCAGTCGGCTCACTTCTGCGACGAGACGTGCCGCCGCGAGTGGGACGCCTGACCGCCGCCGCCCCGCCCTGCCCCGACTACCGGTCCGACGCCCTCTCCTCGTCCGGGTTCGTTCGGTTCTCGTCAGGCTGGTCCACCGGTTCCGCCGGCACGCCTGCCCACGTCTCCCCCGGCGGCACGTCCTCGGCGACGAGCGAGTTGGCGGCCACCTGTGCGTCGTCGCCGATCTCGACGCCGGGAAGGACGACCGCGCCGGCGCCGATCATCGCCCGCTCGCCGACCCGGACCTCGCCGGTGCGGTACTCCTCCTGGAGGAACTCGTGGCACAGCAGCGTCGCGTCGTAGCCGATGATGGCGTCGTCGTCGACGGTGATGAGCTCCGGCCAGAAGACGTCAGGCGTCGACTCGAGGCCCCACGAGACACCCTCTCCGACGTCGACGCCGATTGTCCGGAGGAGCCAGTTCTTCAGCCGGAGGCTCGGCGAGACCCGCGCCGCGACGACGAACGCGTAGTTGAACGCGACCCGCAGCGGGTGCTTGGCGTCGGTCCAGGACTGCAGCGAGTTCCGCGGGCCGGGGGTGGCGTGCCGCGTCAGGCGGCCGTACCGTGCGTCCCCGGACTCGTCGCGTTCGGTCACGGTCCCGACATCGGGACCGGCCCGTTTGAAGTTACTCCTCTCCGGAGGCGGCGTCGACGCCGGTCGCCGTCGACGGCTCGCCGGCGACCCGGCCCTCGCCGAAAGCCGCCGGCTCGCCCTCCCGGACCCGGACCCCCCGGGCGGCCAGGTGCCGGGTCCGCTGCCGGGCGAACTCCTCCTCGCGGGTCCCACGGGTCGCCAGCACGTACATCCGCGCCTTGCCGACGGGGCGCATCGTCCGGCCGGCCCGCTGGGCGCCCTGGCGCCGCGACCCGCCCAGCCCCGAGGCGGCGACCGCCACCTCTGCGTCCGGCAGGTCGATGCCCTCGTCGCCGACCCGCGAGACGACGACGGTGTCGAGCGCGCCCGACCGGAACCGGTCGAACAGCCGGCTCCGGCGGGCGTGCGGCGTCTCGCCGCTGATGAACGGGACCCCAAGCGACTCCGCGATGGCGTCGCCCTGGTCGATGAACTCCACGAATACGATGGTCTTCGACCCCGGGTGGTCGCGGATGATGGCCGCTATCTCGTCTATCTTCGCGGGGTTCGTCGCCGCGAGCTGTCGCTTCTCCTGGCCACGGCTGGCGCCGTACTCGTTCTTGTGGGTCTCGGAGGCCCACGGGAGATAGCGGAGTTCGACCTCCGGTTCGGCGACGTAGCCGGCCTCGAACAGCGCCTCCCAGTCCGTGCCGATTGGCGGTCCGATGAGGGTGTAGATCTGGTCTTCCAGGTCGTCCTCGCGGATGGGCGTCGCCGTCAGCCCGAGCCGGTGTTTCGTCTGGAGGTCCGCGCTCCGGCGGCTGACCGGCGAGGGGACCCGCTGGCACTCGTCGTAGACGACGAGGCCCCACTTCCGGGAGTCGAACAGCGACCGGTGACGGTCCATCCCGGCGGTCTGGTAGGTGGCGATGGTGACGGGCCGGATTTCCTTGGCGCCGCCGTGGTACTCACCGACCTGGTCGGCGGTCAGCGAGGTGTCCGACAGGATACGCTCGCGCCACTGGCCGGCCAGTTCGCGGGAGGGGACGAGAACCAGCGTCTCCCCCTCGATGTCGGCCATGATGCCCAGCGCCGCGACGGTCTTGCCGGAGCCCGGCGGCCCGACGAGGACGCCGGAGTTCGCGTCGGCGAACCGGGCGACCCAGTCGGCCTGGTAGGGCCGCAACTCGAGTTCGAGGTCGACCGGCAGCGCGTCGCCGGTCTCGAGGTCGCGGTGGTCCTGGACGGGGTAGCCCGCCTCGTAGAGGGCCCGTTTTATTTCGGCGGTCCGCTCCTCGGCGACCCAGGCCGTCTCGTCGTCGATGCGCGCCCTGACGGTGCCGTCGGCGAGGTGCTGTTCCGCGACGTTACCGAGGAGGTCGGCGCTCGCCGCCTCGAGGACGACGTAGCCGTCCTCGTGGGTCCGGAGCCGGAACTTGTGGGCCCGCTCCCACATGCCCTCGACCCACTCCTCGAGCGACTCGTACCGCCGCCCGAGCGCCGACCGGATCGTCGTCAGGAGGTCTCCGAGCGTCTCGGCGGGCGCGCTCCAGACGTCCTGCTCGCGGACGGCGTAGCGGTAGGCGCCCTCGCGGTTGGTGTCCTCGAGGCGGGCGAACTGCGACAGCTGTGCGCGGGTGAACTGGGAGGGCTGGTCGGCGACTATCTCGCGGCGACCCGGGAACACCGTGATCCGTTCGCGGGCGGCCGTCTCGCGGTAGTCCGTCGGGAACCAGACGACCGGGTCGGCCTCGACCTCCAGCCGGTCGATCCGCCCCTCGGCCGCGAGGGCCTCCAGCGCCTCGACCGCAGTCGCCTGCGAGCACCCCGCGACGCGGGAGACCTCGCCGGCAGTGACGACCGGCCGGGTCCGGTCCTCGAGGGCGTCGTAGAAGGCGTCGATGTCGACCGCTTCGTTCTCGGTCACTGTCCGGGGTTGGAGGCGAGCGGATAAAAGCGCCGCGTGTATGGACGCCGGTTCGAGACCCCTGTCAGTCGTTCGCCCCCGCGGAGGAACCGTTTAGCCCCCGGCGGCCGAATCGGAGGCCGTGCTCAACCTGAACATCGACTCGTTCATGGTGGAACTCACGGACGGCAGTATCAAGAACGTCGGGCCGCCGAACAAGTCGGCCGAGGCGAAGCTCTTCGACGTCGACGAGGCGACGGCGAGAGCCTTCGGCGACAGCCAGGTGAAGCTCGTCGCAACCGACGCCGAGGGCAACGAGGTCCAGATAGCGATGTTCCCGGAACAGGTCGAGTCCATCGTCGAGGACGTCGAGGGGCTCCGCGAGGCCAGCCAGGTGTTCGAGTGACGCGTCGCTGACCGGTATCGAGCGGGGACGCGGCCCGCCTGGCCCGTGGGGCTCGCGGAGCGAACCCGAGGGCGATTGGGGAAATGGGTGGGGTGGGGAACGGTCAGGGACGGGGACAGCATCCCGGTTGCGCGCTGGCGAATGGGTGTCCACGGCTCCGTTCGGGAGCGACCAGTCGTCGCACAGCGCATCACACATTGACGGCCGTCGACGAATGTGCTCAGTGCCTACCTGTTCAGGCGTCCGGGTACTGGACCGATGCCGGCAGGCTTTTTCTTTAGGGCACAGAGACTCCCTGGTATGAGCGACCTTGACCTCGATTTGCAGACTGCGGAGGGCGAGCTCGACGAGCCGGACCCCAGCGGTCGCGTCGTCCTCGGCGTCCTGGACGGGACGACGGACGACGAGGAGTGGATAGAACACGTCGAGAACGACGATGTCCTCGTGTTGAACATCGAGGGCGAGCTGAACGAACTCGCTGCGGGGTTCGCCCGTGACGTCAGGGACATGGGCGGCGAGCTGATGCACTTCCGCGACTTCTTGGTCGTCTCGCCGCCGGGCCGGGACATCGACACCGACCGGCTCAGCTGAGCAGCGTCAGGTAGTGACCGTCGGGGTCGCGGATGCGGAGCTCGCCGTCGACCAGCTCCCGCTTTGTCGCCCGGGCGGCGACGCTGTCCGCGACGGTCTCGGGGTCGTCGGCCACCAGGCCGACGTCGACGTGGACGCCACCGCGGGCGTCGGCCAGCCCCAGGTGCGGCTCCCACAGCTCGACGTCGAACGGGCCGGTCGTCAGCCGGGTCCGCTTGCGGTCCTTCCCCCTGTCGACCACCTCGAAGCCGAGGTCGGTGTAGAACGCCTCCGAGGCAGGGAGGTCCTCGACCTCGAAGACCACCTCGAAGATCCCCTCGAGCGTCGGCTCGGCTCCCCCGGCGTCGCTCGCGCCGGCGATCTCGACGCAGTTGCCCTCGGGGTCGTAGAAGTACAGCGAGCGCATTCCCCCGAAGTCGACCTCCTGGAGGTCGAAGGCGGGCTCCAGGCGGTCCCACCAGGCGTCGTAGGCGTCCGCGGGACAGGCCAGCGCGTAGTGGGTGTGGAGCCCCCCGCGCGGGACGCCATCCGGCCGCCGGAGCCGCAGTTCCCCGCCGGCGCCGACGTCGAGCGCGACCTCCCGGTCCGAGGTCTGCGCGACCGGAACGCCGAGGTGCTCCCGGTAGAACTCGACGACCGGGTCGACGTACTTGACCTCGAGCGCCAGCCAGCGACACGCGCGAAGCATGTGTTCGGGATGGTCGCCTGCGAGGATAAACCCCGGGTCCACCGGTAACTGCCGACACTGCGGAATTTAAGCCGCGTGGGGTCGAAGCTCCGGACATGGGAATGAAAAGCGCCGGCGAGGCAGAGCTGACCGAGATAGACCGCTTCGAGGGCGGCGTCGGCTGGCTGGCCTACCCCGAGGAGACGATGCAGCGAGCCTCCCACGCCGTCGAGAGTGACGGCGAACTGTGGGTCATCGACCCCGTGGACGTCGACGGGGTCGACGACCTGCTGGCGGAGCACGGCGAGGTCGGCGGCGTCGTGATACTCCTGGACCGGCACAAGCGGGACTCGGCGGCCCTCGCCAACCGTCACGACGTGCCCGTCTACGTCCCGGACTGGATGAGCGGCGTCGAGGAGGACGTCGACGCCCCGGTCGTCCGGTTCCAGGACGGCGTCGGCGAGTTCGCCGTCGACACGGTCGTCGACAACCCCTTCTGGCAGGAGGCGGCACTGTTCGACGGCGAGACGCTGCTCGTCCCGGAGGCGCTCGGGAGGGTGTCGTACTTCCGCGCGCCCGGCGAGCGGCTCGGCGTCCACCCGATGCTGCGGGCGGTGCCCCCGCGGTCGCTCCGGGAGTACGACGCCGACCGGCTCCTGGTCGGCCACGGCGAGGGGCTCTTCGAGAACGTCAGACCCGCCATCAGCAACGCTATCGGCAGCTCTCGTCGGAAGATGGTCCCGCTGTACCTCGACAATCTCAAGGGCTTCGTCGGCCTCGGGTGACCGTCCCGTCGTCAGGTTTATCGCCCTGACAGCTATCTACCCAGGCATGGCCGCGGCCGACGGCGACACCGACGACAGGGTCGCCATCGAGACCCTCTGCGATGGCGGATTGCGGATCGACGACCGTATCGACCGCCGTAACTACACGGTGCGCACGGGGGGAGACGTCGATCCCTCCCCTGCCGACGACGACCGGTTCCGGTACCCCATCGACGTGGCCGTCGCGTTCAGCACCGACCGCCTCGAGTTCAGCCCCACGGGCGCGGCGTTCGTCCACGAGGCCGACTCGTCGATGTCGGTTGACCTGTTCGACCGCGAGACGTTCCCGGCGGGCACCTACACGGTGGAGATGTCGGGACCGCTGAAGCTGTACGTCGAGGTGAGCGGTCCCTGTACGGTCGAGAACAAGCTCAACGTCCTGACCGTGGAAATGGACCCGACGCTGCGGGGGCATCCGCCGGCGGTCGCCGTGGGCGACGAGTTCTCCGTGCCGGCGGGTCTCGAAGCCCCGACCGGACCGGTCCACGTCGAGGTCCCGGCCGATCTCGAGTACGTCCTCCCGGTGGCATCGCTGGCGTACTATCTCGGGGCGAGGGTCGAACCGGGCGAGCCGGCGGCTGTTGTCGTTGACGGCAGGCGGTATCCGCTCGACGACGGTGGCGGCTTCGAGCGGGGCGTCGAACGGACCCTCAAGCGAACGTTCTTCCTCGACTGTCTGGTCAGGACCGTCGACAAGCGCGAGACCCCGCTGTCCGAACGGGAGACGCTTGAGGACGGTCTCGAGGTCGACCTCGAGGCCCTCTACGGACGCCCCGCCGCGGAACGCTTCGAACGGTACATGGAGGTACCCCACGGGAAAGTCGAGGGGGAGTTCCCGAACTGGGGGCTGACGGCCCACGTGCAGTCCTCCGAACCGGGTATCGAGGCCCTTCCGTTTCTCGCGAACGACCTCGCGGTGGTTCGAGTGTACGACGACCTGCCGGCCGGCTCGAACGACGAACAGGAGGCGCTCGAGGACGCCGGCGACGTCGTCCGGCCGCCGGAAGCGGACTCGATCGACCAGGCCTGGGTCGGCCCCGGCGTGCCGGTGGGCGCGAGCAAGACGATACCCGAGGCGTACTGGAACTGGCAGGAGCGCGAACCGGCGGACGACGACGCCGTCGAGGTGGCCGTCGTCTGCAACGACGAGGGGATGCTCGAGGAGGGGGACACGGCCAGCGAGGCCTACGGGTCGAACCTGAACCTACCGTTCGAGGTTACACTCCACGACGACCTCGACGTCGAGAGCCTGCGGCTCGTCCTCGAATCCGACCTCGACTACGTCCACTACGTCGGACACGTCAACGACGACGGGTTCGAGTGTGCCGACGGCACGCTCGACGCCGAGACCCTGGATACTGTGGGGGTCGACATCGCATTCCTGAACGCCTGTCGGTCCTACGACCAGGGGTACAGACTCACAGAGAGGGGCGCGGTCGGTGCCGTCGTGACGTTCGACGACGTCTACGAGGAGGGTGCACTTCGGATCGGGAAGACGATGGCACGGCTTCTCAACAGGGGATTCCCGCTCCGGCGAGCGCTCTCTATCGCGAGAGACCGGAGCATCGTCGGCTCGCAGTACCTCGTTTTGGGCGACGGAAACGCTGACATCGCGCAGGCAAGAGGACTCATACCCTGGGTCACCGAGGTCGATTCCGTCGGTCCCGACGAGTACCGACTGCGCATCACTACACACCCGGCCCGCTCCGCCGGGATGGGATCGGCGTTCTGGCCAGCTATCGGCGAGGACTCCGTCTTCCTCGCCCCCAAGACGCTCCCGCCAGTCGAAGTATCGACCGACCGTCTCCGCGAGTACCTCGACTCGGGGTCGTTCCCTGTCGTCGTAGACGGGCGCTTCGGCTGGAGTCGGGACCTCCTCTCGGAACTGTAACCGCGTCAGGGGCCGGCGTGGCCGCCACCACCGTCCGCGATGACCGACCCCACCTGCGAGAGATACAGAAGGAGCGTAAACAGGACACTGAGGAGCCTCGGGTGGTTGGCAAGAACCTGTTTGATGCTACTTTTCGACATGTATACATGTGACACCGCTTTGGATAATAAGTTTTCTGTGATATTTATTCGATATACCGGTAGCCGAAACATACGAACATGAGGCGCGGCGGTTGGTTGTATACGTGTGAATCCGGGCAGGAAGGAGACCGACAGCGTTAGGCATCGGAGGGCCGAACGGTTCCTGTGGTCTACATCACGCACGGGCTGCTGACGGCGCTTCTGGACCTCGGTGCCGACCGTGACCCCTCCGCCGTGACCGTCTCGCTCGCGGTGACGAACGCCGGGGAACTGGACGTCGAGCTACCGCCGGAGACGTCCGTGTTCACGGACATGTACCTGCCGGAGGCGGGGGAGTCGGTGACTGCGGTGTTCGGGATGGACCTCTCGACACCGGAGGCCGCCGGCCGGTTCGTCACCCACCCGGAGGGACCGCTGGCACTCACCAAGCGCGACGACCTCCACGAGGTCGTCTTCGTGGCCGTGCCGCCCTACGACGACGATTGCGTCGGCGCCTTCGACCGCTCCGGGGACCGCGTTCCGATCGACGTCCTCGACGTGGCCCCGCCGCACGGGAGCCTCGAGGACTACTCCAGGTAGCCGAGCTCGCTGAGCTGGTCGGTTATCTCGTCGAACTCGGCCTCCGTCAGCTCGCCCTGTTTCTGGTGTTGGATGACGATGCTCCGCAGCAGGAACCGCACCAGGTCGCTCGTCGACGAGAAGCTCGTCCCCTCGATGGTCTCCTCGACCCGGTCGGCGAGGTCCTTCGGAATCGAGACGGTCGTATAATCCGTCATACCGGCGAGGACGCTCGCCGCAGACATAGGCGTTGGCAAGTCGTGAGCCTTTACGGTTGTGAGCGTACAAGGCCTCACAAATGGGAGTCCGACCACCGCAGCAGGACGGCGACGACGAGGTAGAGACCATCGCCTTCGGCATCGCGGCCCTCGACGAGCACCTCGAGCGGGCGGACCTATCGTTCCCGACGACCGAGCGGGAACTGGTGGCGCGGCTCGAGGACCCTGACGTCCCCTACGATGCCAAGGGCAACGAGATGTCGCTCTCGGCGGCGCTGGCGGAGACCCACGCCGCGGAGTTCGAGACCAGACAGGAGCTCATGAACGCGCTGCATCCGGTCTTCGAGGCCAGACGCGAGCGCGCGAACAACAGCATCGTCGGCCAGCTCCGCTCGCTTCTGCCCTTCTAGTCCTCGAACTCCCGGAGCCGGTCGGACAGCTCCTCGAGCCGGCGCGTCTGTTCGCGGTTGACCGAGACGATGACGTCGGTGAGCACGCCGAGCATCAACAGCTGTACGGAGAGCAGGACCAGGAACGCCGACAAAAGCGCCATCACGTTGCGCGAGATGCCGTTGACGAAGAACTCGTACCCGACGAAGCCCGCGAGTCCCACGCCGAGCAGGGAGCCCACTGCGGCGACGGACCCGAAGTAGAAGATGGGGTTGTTCATCTTCGTCAGCGCGTACAGCGTCAGGAGGATTCGGCCGCCGTCCTTCAGCGGGTGGAGGTTGGTCTCCGAGCCGCCCGGCCGGGCCTCGTAGCGTATCGGGACGACCTCGGTGGCGACGCCGTTTCGGACGCACTCGACGGCGAGTTCCGTCTCGATGCCGAACCCCTCGGCGTCCAGGTTGAATCGCTCGAAGGACGTCCGGGTGAACGCCCGATAGCCAGAGAGGATGTCCACCATGTCCCGGCCGTGGACCGTCGCGAACAGCCGGTTGATGACCCGGTTGCCGAACCGGTTGAGTCGCGTCATCGCGCCCGCCTCCATGTCCGCGAACCGGTTGCCGATGACGTGCTCGGCCCGCCCTTCGAACAGCGGCTGGAGCATCCGGTCGGCGTCTTCGGGGCGGTAGGTGCCGTCGCCGTCTGCCATGAGCACGTACTCCTGGTCGACGTGGTCGACGCCCTCGCGGACGGCCTGGCCCTTGCCGACGCCCGACTGCGTCAGAATCGTGGCGCCGTGCTCGCGGGCGATCTCCCGCGTCCCGTCCGTCGAGTTGCCGTCGACCACGAGCACGTGCTCGAACCCGGCCTCGATGAAGCCCTCGACCACGTCCCCGATGGTTTCGGCCTCCTCGAGGGTCGGCAGCAGCACACAGACGTCCGAACGGTCGGGCATTGGAGGTGGGTGCGGCACCGAACGACAAAAAGACTGAGCTTTCGCTGTCCGCTCGCTGCTCCCGTTTCGACGACCAATGGAAAAGGCTTATGCGCGTTTTGACGGTTGTTGGGGGCAATGAGTCAGCGGTGGGACCAGGTCGAGGAGCGACTCGACGACTACGAGTCGCAACTCGACGCAGTTTACCAGCTGTACCACATCCCCGTCCTCGCAGCCCTCATGGCCTTCATGCTGTGGAACCGGGTGCGACACTACGAGCGCATGATCGGCGAGAACGGCGAGCCGCTCTACCGGGGCAACGACCCCTACTACCACCGCCGGACCACCGACTACGTCATCCAGAACTACCCGTTCAACATGCCCTACGAGGTCTGGAGCGGCTTCGACACCGGCACCCAGGTCGGCCAGTTCGGCACCATCTTCGACCAGCTCGTCGCGACCGCCGCGCTGGTCGTCGGCCTCGGTGACCCCTCCCAGTCGACGGTCACGATGGTCACGCTCGTGGCGACGCCGGTCGTCGCGGTGCTGTGCGTGGTGCCGATGTACTACGTCGGCGAGCGGCTCGGCGGCCGCCTCGGCGGCCTCATCGGCGTGCTACTGCTCGCACTCACCCCCGGAGCGTTCCTCTCGCGCAGCGTCGCCGGCGTCTACGACCACCACATCGCCGAGGCGCTGGGAACGCTGCTGGTGCTGTCGGCCGCCATGGTCATGCTCACCGTCGCCCAGCGGGACAAACCCATCTACGAGTTCGTCGAGACCCGCGAGTTCGACCTCCTGAAGCGGCCGGTCGCCTGGGGCGCCGCCCTCGGCACCGCCCTCGCGCTGACGATGCTGGTGTGGCCGCCCGCCGTCTTCCTCATCGGTCTCTACGCCATCTTCCTGTTCTTCCACCTCTCACTGGAGTTCCTCCACGGCCACAGCCCGGACCACGTCGCGATTCCGTCCATCGTTGCGATGCTGGTCGCGACCCTGCTCTTGCTGCCCTTCATTGCGACGCTCGAACTCGACACGACATCGGTATCGGTCCTGCAGCCGCTGTTTGCGGTGCTCGTCGCGGTCGGAGCGGCGTTCATGGCCGGCGTCGCCCGCCTCTGGGAGAACCGCGACCTCCCCCGGACCGGCTACCCGGCCGGCGTCGCCGGCGCCGGCCTCATCGCGGCCGGGGTCGTCGCGCTCGTCGCGCCGGAGTTCTTCGACTTCATTCTCGGGCAGATAGAGCGCGTCGCCGGGCTCGGCTCGACCGACACCGCGTCGACCGTCGGCGAGGCACAGGCGCTCGACAACCCGATACGGTTCTTCTTCAGGAGCTACGGACTCGCGTTCTACACCGCACTCGTCGGCGTTCTGGTCATCCTGCTTCGTTCGGCCTTCGCAGACCGCTCGCGCGCAGAACGCCTCCTGATCGCCGTCTTCGTCGTCCTGATGATCCTGTTCACGATGACCCAACGGCGGTTCGACTACTACCTCGTCGTCGGCGTGGCCGCCGCCAACGCCTACCTCGTCGGCGAGATATTCCAGTTCATCGACCTTAACGACGTCCGGAAGGACGTAACCAACGTCGAGACCTACCAGGTACTCGTCGTGATTGCCATTCTGTTCGTTGTCGCCGGGCCGCTCGTCGCCACCGCGGCACCGCTCGCGGCCGCCGACGGGGCGACGACCCCCGGCGAGTACCAGGACTGGCAGGGGAGCCTCGAGTGGCTCTCCGAGGAGACGCCGGAGCTCGGCGAGTACGGCGATGGCGGCTCCCGTAACCTCGAGTACTACGGCAGCTACGGGCCGACCGACGACTTCCAGTACCGGGCCGGCGAGTACGGCGTCATGGCGTGGTGGGACTACGGCCACTACATCACCTACGGCGGCGAACGCGTTCCGGTTGCGAACCCGTTCCAGCAGCACGCCGACCAGGCGGCGGACTTCCTGCTCGCGGACAACGAGTCCGAATCCATCGAGATACTCGAGGCGGACAGCGGCGAGGGCGAGGGGACCCGCTACGTCATGATAGACTACAAGCTGGGGTACGCGGGGACGACGAAGTACAACGCACCGACGGCCTTCGAGACCCGTCACGACCTCGACAGGAGCGACATCGGCATCACGACCTTCGTCGAGACACCACAGGGTCGCCTCCAGCCGTTGTACGGCGTCCATACGCAACGAGCCTACGAGAGCATGCGCGTTCGACTGTACCAGTTCCACGGCAGCGCACGGGAAGCGACCAACATCGTCACCCAGTTCAACAGCCTGAACGAATCGGGCGGCTTCGGGACGGCTCCAGAGGGGCAGGTCTTCGAGCAGTACGAGAGCCCCGATGCGGCCAGACAGGCCGCCGCGAGCAACCCGAACGCCGTCCACGGCGGCGTCCTCGGGCAGCCGGCGGAGCCGCGAGCGAACCGTCGTCCGATTCCAGTCTCCAGCGGTCGCCCTTCGAGAATGCCGTCGGCGCAGACGCGCCACCGGAACCGTACGTCAAGACCTTCGAGCGCGTCGATGGGGCGCGAATCGAGGGCACCGGCCCGGCGAACACCGAGGTCAGAGCGACCGTCGAGATGCGGATTCCGACCACCAACGAGACGTTCAGCTACACGCAGTTCGCACAGACCGACGACGAGGGGAACTTCGAGATGGTGGTGCCCTACTCGACGACCGGCTACGACGAGTACGGCCCCGAGGAGGGCTACGCGAACACGAGCGTGCGGGCCGAGTCGAGCTACCGGTTCATCGCCATCCCCGACAACGGGTCGTCGGCCTTCGTCGGTCAGGCCGACGTGACGGAGGGGCAGGTCGTCGGCGAGAACGACACGGCCGTCCAGGTCGAGCTCGAGGCCCAGTCGCCCTCGAACGACGAGTCGACCGACGACGTGACGACCGACGAGGAGCGGACGATTAGCGACGGCGGGTCGGACGGTGAGAGCTCCGACCAGACGCCGACCGCGACCCCTCAACAGCACGTCGCCAGAGCGAGCTGAATGACGGACTCCGCCGGCTTCCGTGCGTGGCTTGCCGTCTACCTCAAGGGCGCCTGCATGGGCGCCGCCGACACCGTCCCTGGCGTCTCAGGTGGCACCATCGCGGTCATCGTCGGCGTCTACGAGCGGCTCATCACCGCACTCACCTCGGTCGACCCCACCGCCGTCCGGCATCTCCTCTCGGTCCACACGCCGGAGGGACGGGCGGCGCTCGCCGAGGACCTCGTCCGGATGGACGCACCGTTCCTGCTCGTGCTCGGGGCGGGCGTGCTGTCGGCCGCAGCCACGATAGCGTCGGCGATGAGCGTCGCCGTCGACCGGTACCCGGCACCAACGAACGCCTTCTTCTTCGGCCTGATTGCCGCCTCTGCGGTCGTTCTCTACCGTTACGTCGACGCCGCAACGCCGCGCCGTGCCGCCGTCGGCGCCGTCGGCGTCCTCGTTGCGTTCCTGATAACGGACCCGGCGCTGTCCCCGGGTGGCGACGGAACCACGCCGCTGATACTGTTCGTGGCCGGCGGCGGTCGGCGGCGACGTCAACCCCCTCCTCGAGGCGTTCGTGCCGTTCGTCTCGTTCGTTTCGGGTGCGCTCTTCGGCCTGTTCTCCGTCGCGTACGTGGTCCGGGCCGCACTGAAACGGTACCGCGAGGCGACGCTCGTCTTCCTCGTGAGCCTGATGGTCGGGGCCCTCCGGTTGCCCGTCTACGAGGTACGGACGAACGTCGAGCGCGTGACCGTAGAGACGGCCGTCGTCGTCGTGGTCCCACTCGTCGTCGGCGCGGGGCTCGTACTGGTGCTCGACAGCTACACCGACGACCTGGAGTACTGACCCATGGCCGACAGACCGACGTTGACGACGCTGTGTCTGTTCGCGGTGGTGTTCGGCCTCCAGGCGTTCGGGGGCGTCCTCGGTATCGGGCGGTCGCTGTTCGTGCTCTCGTGGCCACTCACCGAGCACCCCTCGGCGATACTCCTGAGCGTCTACGCCCACGGCAGCCTCCAGCACCTCGCCGCCAACACGCTCGCGCTGGCGGTGGTGGGCCCGCTCGTCGCCTACGTGACGACGCCGGTCCGGTTCCACCTCTTTTTCGTCGTTTCGGGCGCGCTGGCCGGCATCGCGCAGGTGGTCGTGACCCTGCCGTTCGCGCCAGCAGGCGTCCTCGGCGGCAGCGGCGCCATCTTCGCCCTGATGGGGTACATCCTGGTCGCCAACCGGGCCTCGAACCGCGTTCTGTCGTGGCTCCCTCTCGGCGCGACGGGGATGCTGCTGCTGTTCGGGGTGCTTGCCGCCGCCGTGACGCTGGCGACGGCCGCACCCGGCGTCGCACTGGTGGCACACTTCACGGGCTTTCTCGTCGGCGCGGTCGCCGGCGAGTCGCGGCTCCTGCACACGGGGGCCGACACGAAGGCCGCACGCGCGTGACCGGGGCCTCGTGGCTGACTCCAGCAGTCCCCACGCCCTGGTGCGGGCTCCGGGCTGGCGCTCTCGGCGTCCGCCTCCCGGGCGGTAGCGAATCGCGAGGGCCTCCGAGACGCAACACCGAAGGCCGGGCCGGGCGGAGTCGGTGGTATGTACGAGGGGGTCCACGCCCACCCCGACGGCGAGGCAACGGTCGCCCGGCTCGCGACGACGGCGGCCGACTACGGGTTCGAGGGGGTGGTGGTCCGGAACCACGGCGACGCACAGGCGGCGTACGACGCCGGGGCGGTCGCCGCCGAGTTCGGCGTGGACGTCGTCGAGGGAATCGAGATACGGACCGACGACGCGGGGCAGGCCAGCGGCCTCATCGGCAACTACCGCTCGAAGCGGGACATGGTCTGCGTCCACGGCGGCCCGCTGAACCGCTTCGCGGTCGAACAGCCGAAGGTGGACGTGCTCGCGCACCCGATGCGGGACGGCGACGTGAACCACGTGCTGGCGAAGGCCGCCGCCGAGAACGGCGTTCACCTCGAGTTCAACCTGGGACGCCCCCTCCGGGCCGACGGCGGGGCTCGCGTCCAGGCCATCCAGGGGCTCCGGAAGCTGCGCGAACTCGTCGAGCAGTACGACGCCCCCTTCGTCGTCTCGGCGGACCCCCGCTCGCACCTCCAGTTGCGGGCCCCTCGCGAGCTGTTCGCGCTGGGGCAGGTCGTGGGATTCGACCGCGAGACCGTCGAGGCGGGGCTGACGGCCTGGGGCGACATCGCCGCCCGGAACCGGGAGCGGCGCTCCGGGACGTTCATAGAGCCGGGCGTCCGTATCGACGATCATGAAGAGGACGCATGAGGAGCACGCCGCCCGGTTCGACGAGAAGGCCGCCGACTACGACGACTCCAAGAGCGAGGAGTACCGCGCCTGCGTCTCGCTCGTCGTCGAGCACGCCGACCCCCGGCCCGACGACACGGTACTGGACCTGGGCTGTGGGACCGGCGCGGTCGGCCTCCGGCTGGCCGGGGACGCCGACCGGGTGGTCGGCCGCGACATCAGCGGGGGGATGATGGACGAGGCCCGCCGGAAGGCCCGAGAGCGCGGCGTGGAGAACGTCGCCTTCGGTGAGGGGACCTTCCGGGAGCCGGACGTCGATTGCGACCCGGACGTCGTGGTCTCGAACTTCGCGATGCACCACCTCTCGGACGCCGAGAAGCGCGACGCGGTCGACGTCATCGCGGGGCTCGGTCCACGGCGGTTCGTGCTCGGCGACGTGATGTTCTTCGGCGAGCCCGACCCCGAGGAGCCGTTCTACAGCCCCGAGGTGGACGACCCGGCGACGGTCGGCGTGCTGGCCGACGCGCTGACCGCGGCGGGCTTCTCGCTGACCGCCGTCGAGATGGTCCACGACCAGGTCGGCGTGCTGGTGGCCGAAGGCCCCCCGTAGCTCGTCCGGACCGTCGTGACCGGACTCGTCGCTCCGGGTCCCGCGCTCCCGGCGATACCGCTACACGACGGTCGGTGTCAGAAGACGTGGTAGAGCATCGTGTAGATTGCCAACCCCATCGTGAACGATATCAGCCACAGGCTGGCGGCGACGCGGCCGGCCGTCCGGTGGCGGGTCTCGTACACCTCGGCGGTCGGCCGGGTCCCGGCGATCAGGAGCGCGTAGAAGACGAACGGGACGCAGAGTATCGCCAGGGCGACGTGGACGAACAGGACGGGCAGATAGACGTACGCCCGGACGACCGCCGGACCAGTGAACTCCGTCGGGCCGAGAACCGCGACCCGGTAGAGGTACAGCACGAGAAAGAGCGCGAACAGCCCGAAGCTCGTCACCATGAGCGCGCGGTGTTTGCGGACCTCGCCCCGCCTGATGGCGCGAACGCCCGCGAGTATGGTTCCGATGGCGGCGAGGCTGACGACGGCGTTGACGTGCGGTATCGCCTCCAGGAGGCCCTCGGGGCTGGGGAGAGCGCCGACAGGGAGTAGCTGGAGGGCGGCGCCGAACACCAGTGCCAACGACACGACCGAAAGCAGCGCGGTCAGCGCCGGTACGTGCTCTCTGGCCCACGTCCGGGTTATCATACCGGTCCCTACGGACCGGCGCTGAATAGGTGTTGATGATTCCGAGCCAGAACCGCCGAGACGTCTATTTCTACCGGTGTATGCTAACACTTAACACTCAAGAGAGTAAACAGGCGGGTAGCATGCGCGGGACGGAACCGGAGGGCGAAACCCTCTACGAGTGCATCGACTGCGGCGAGCGAGAACGGGACCCGGACGGCCGTCTCTGCTCGTGCGGGGGGTACCTGAAGAACATCGGCGTCGGTCGGACGCTGTAACGCTTTTTTCGACACGGACCGCCGACGGTCAGCGACGGCACCGCCGCTCGCCCGGTAGCGTTCGGAGGAGTATGCGTGGGTGCTGTCTGCGAGCACCCGCACTGGCGTGCGGCGACGGTCGGTCGCCTCCGATGCGCTGCCGGCACCGACCCGGCGGCAGACGGAGCCTGCCTGGGGTCGAGCCGGGGCCACACCGGTCCCGCCGGGGGGCGGGTCGACAGTGCGTGGGACCGGATTTGAACCGGCGGACCTCTACAGGACAGCGCCCTCAACGCTGCGCCGTTGGCCTAGCTTGGCTACCCACGCACGCCGTCTCGTTGCGCATCACCGATTCGGAGGCGTTCGGTTTTAACGCTTTCCGTTCACCGGTCGTGTGCCATCGCCTGGCGGTTCCGGCCTCGAGGACCGGTCGGTCGGCTCGAACGGCGCAGGGTGATTTTTGTTCCTCCACCCGAACAGGTCCGTGATGAGGCGGCTGGAGATTACGATGGATAACGCACACGTCGAGGAACGGGACGAGGGGTCGTATCGACGGTACTGTCCGGAGTGCAACGAGAAGACGGCACCGACGTTCAGGCGGAGCAGCGCCGACACGTACCACGACGAGGACGTCTCGGCCGTCATCTGCCGGACCTGCGGCCACCAGCTCGGCCACTGCACCTGGTGGCCCACCGACGGCGGCTGATACTGCTGGCTGTAACTATCTCAAACGGGGGCGTTTTGAGCCGAGTGGTACAGGACCGTTGCCGTCGAATGTCTCGAAGGAATCTTCACGTGATTACAGCCGGCAGTATGAGAGCGGGCCGTCCGACGGGGTGACTCATGCGCGTCCCGTCCACCACCGTCGGTGGCATCGTCACGACGCAGCGGTGCGTCGCTGGAGCGTCGTCCCGTCCGGGAACGCGGGGTTGAAGTAGGTACCAGCAATGTACCCCTGTATGGCTAAATACTCGACCGGCGGTGTCGGGGGCGACTCCAGCGGCGCCTGCGAGCTCTGCGGCGCCGAGGACCGCTCCCTCGAGACCGCGAGGGTAGCCGGTGCGGAACTGGAGGTCTGCGGGGAGTGTGCGAGGCACGGCGACGACTCGGGCGGCGGCTCCGGCGGTGGCGACGACGCCGACGAGGAGCGGAGCCGGCGGAAGAAGGCCGCACAGAACACGGCCCGCATCGACGACGCCCGGACGGTCGACACCGACTTCGAGGAGGGCACGGACTACGAGGACGACCCACTGCCGTACCTCGTCTCCGGCTACGGCGAACTCGTCGAGGACGCCCGCCAGGACGTCGGCCTGCAGGCCGACGAACTCGCCGCGGAGCTCGACGTCGACGAGGACGACGTCGTCGCGGTCGAGCAGGGCCGGGCCGCACGGGCGAACGTCGGCGGCTCCGTCATCGAGGCGCTCGAGGACCGCCTCGGCGTCGAGCTCGCCGAGGAGTAGCGGCCCGTTTCCGACCCGTTTTTGTCGTGGACGGACCTGCGGGTAGCCATGGCACAGTCGTCAGCACCCGACGACCCCGAGACGCTCGCGTTCGAGGCCACGGTCGAGTCCGGCGGCTCCGAGGTCGCCCTCTCTGAGACGTACTTCTACCCCGAGGGCGGCGGCCAGCCGGCCGACCGCGGCACCGTCGACGGCATCGAGGTCCTCGACGTCCAGAAGCGAAACGGCGAGGTCGTCCACGTCATCGACGGGAGCCTCGAGGCGGGCCGTACCGTCGAGGGCGCCGTCGACCCGGAGTTCCGCCGCTACTGCCGGCGGGCCCACACGGCGAGTCACGCCCTCTACGGCGCCGGCCGGCGGCTCTTCGACGACATCGGCTACGGCGGCTTCGGCATCAGCGCTGCCCCGCGGGGGCAGCGAGCGAACGACGCAGCCGGGAGCACCGAGGAGAAGGTCCGCGTGGACTTCACCACCTCGACGAGCATCGACGACGGGACGCTGGTCGAACTCGAGCGGCTGGTCAACCGCTGCGTCTGGGAGAGCCGCGAGGTCACCTGGGAGCGGCTCCCGAGGGCGGAGGCGCTCGACCGCGAGGAGGTCGCATTCAACACGAAGACCGAGGAGGGTATCACCGGTGAGACGGTCCGCGTCGTCGAGATCGACGGCTGGGACGTCGCGGCCTGCGGGGGGACCCACGTCCGCAACACCCGCGAAATCGGCCCGGTGAGCGTCCTCGAGCGGTCGAACCCCGGCGAGGGGCTGACCCGGGTCGAGTTCGCGGTCGGCCCGACCGGCATCGACCACCGCGTCGATGAGAAGCGGGCGGCGTTGCGG
Source organism: Halobacteriales archaeon QH_10_70_21 (assembly GCA_003021325.1). Next base: position 3,157 of record PXQM01000011.1, on the reverse strand, counting down.
GCCGCCGGCGCGCTCGGGACGAACGTCCGGTCGCTGCCGGCGGAGGTCGAAGCCCTCCGGGACCGCGTCGACGACCTGGCGGCCGAACGCGACGCTCTCAGGGACCGCCTGCTCGAGGCCGAAATCGATGACATTGCCGCCGACAGCTTCGAGCGCGACGGCCGCCGGTGGGCGGCGGGGGTGGTCGACGCCGACGCGAACGTCCTCGCGGAGCAGGTCAGAGAGCGGTCGAACGACGTAGACGTGCTCGTGCTGGTCTCGCCGGCCGGCAAGCTCGCGGTCGGGACGGCCGGTGACCCCGAGGCCGGCGACGTGGTCGACGAGCTGACCGGCGAGTTCGGCGGCGGTGGCGGGGGATCGCCGACCGTCGCTCAGGCCGGCGGCCTCGACGCCGACGGGGCGGCCGTCGTCTCGTACCTCCGCGGCGGCGCTGACGGCGGCTGACACTGCCGGAGGTAGCTTCGCGCCCGTCCGAATCGGAACGGGCTCGAGGGACCGGCAGGGAGTGACGCAGGACCGGACTGCGGTTCGACCGGTCGAGTCCGGCAGTACGAGGAACGGACGATTTTTGCCGGTCGGGGCCCTTTCCCGGACATGGACCTGACGCCGGAGCAGGAGGCCATCCGGGAGACCGTCCGGGAGTTCGCAGTGGAGGAGATACGCCCGACGGCCCGCGAGGCCGACGAGACCGAGACGTTCCCCGAGGAGGTGTGGGACGGGCTGGCCGACGTCGGGCTGACGGCGATGACCGTCCCCGAGGAGTACGGCGGCCTCGACGTCGACGGGATGACCTACGCGGTGTGCAACGAGGAGGTCGCCTACGGCCAGCTGGCCGTCGCGACGGCGCTGTCCGTCCACTGTCTGGCGACCTCGTGCATCGCCGAGTTCGGCGACGGCGACCAGAAGGAGCGCTGGCTGCCGGAGATGGTCGACGGCCGGCCGGTCGGCGCGTTTGCGCTCTCGGAGCCGCACGCCGGCTCCAACCCCGCCGAGATGTCCACCGAGGCCCGCAAGGAGGGCAACGAGTACGTCATCAACGGCACGAAGCAGTGGATTACCAACGGCGTCCGAAGCGGTGTCGTCATCCTCTTCGCGAAGACCGACCCGGACGACCCCGGGACCGTCACGCAGTTCGTCGTCCCGAAGGACGCCGACGGCCTCGAGGTCGGCAAGAAGGAGGAGAAGCTCGGTCTCCGTGCCAGCGATACGACGTCGCTGGTCTTCGAGGACGTCCGTATCCCGGCGTCGAACCGGCTGACGCCCGAGGGGCGGGGCCTATCGGCCGCGCTGTCGATTCTGACCGGCGGCCGGGTCGGCATCGCGGCCCAGTCGGTCGGGCTCGCCCAGTCGGCGCTGGACCTGGCCGTTGAGTACGCCTCCGAGCGCGAGCAGTTCGGCGGCGCCATCGCCGACATCCAGGCCGTCCGGCAGAAGCTCGCGGAGATGCACACCAAGACCCAGGCGGGCCGGTGTCTCACCTACGAGGCCGCCCGCCAGCTCGACGAGGGCGCGCCGCCGTCGATGGCCGCGAGCACAGCGAAGTACTTTGCCAGCGAGGCCGCCATGGACGTGACCAACGAGGCGATACAGGTCCACGGCGGCTACGGCTACACCACCGACTTCCCCGTCGAGCGGCTCTACCGCGACGCCAAGATAACGACCATCTACGAGGGGACGACCCAGATACAGAAGAAGGTCATCGCGCGTGAACTGCTCGAGTGAGCGGTCGGAGCCGGGAGGGCCGACCGAACGATGAGCGCCACCTTCGAGTACGAGACGCTGGTGTTCGACCTCGACGGGACGCTCGTCCGGCTGGTCGTCGACTGGGACGACGTAGCCGAGGCCGCCGCGGCGGCGCTCGAGGAGCGGGGCGTCTCGCCGCCCGACGACCTCTGGGCGGCCCTGGAGGCGGCCGACCGGACCGGCCACCGCGAGGCCATCGAGGCCGTCATCGCCGGCTTCGAGCGCGAGGGCGCCCGCAACTCCGAGCGGCTGCCAGCGGCCGGGACCGTCCCGGCGGGGCCGGTCGGCGTCTGCTCGCTCAACTGCGAGGACGCTTGCCACATCGCGCTTGAGGAGCACGCCATCGAGGGTATCGACGCCGTCGTCGGGCGCGATACGGTCGCCACGGAGAAGCCCGACCCGGACCCGCTGCTCGAGACCGTCCGGCGCCTCGACGGGAATCCGGCGACGACGCTGTTCGTCGGCGACAGCGAGCGCGACGAGCGGACCGCAGAGCGCGCCGGGACGGAGTACGTCTACGTCTCGGAGTGGCTCCGGGCGTACGCGTAGACGGGGATTCCGATGCAGAGCCACACGACGGCGCCGACGCGGACCGCAAACTCGGCGCGCTGGCCCCAGGTCGGCAGCGTCGTGAACGCCGACAGCGCCGCGACGACCGGCGCCCCGACGACGATAGTGAGGACGAACGTCGTCTGCATCACCCACCCGTGGTCGACGCCGTCCGGGTCGGTCGTCTCGACGCGCTCCGGCATACTCCCGGCTCGGGCGCTCGACGGGTAAGCGGTTACGGTTCGGCTCGCCGCCCGGTACCGACGTTCGGCCCGACGGCGCCCGAGGAGGGTGGACCCCGCGCGTGTCCGGCGCCGAGGCCGCCACAGGAGCGCTCCTGCGTCGGATGTCGACAGGCAGATTACGTCCCGGAGTGACGACAGGGTATAGGTCTGCTCGCCGGGCACGAACTCGTCTTCGAGCATCTGCCGCTGGTGGATGTGGCTGCGGTGGTGCCCGAGGCGACGCTGACGGTGGACGTGGGACGGCCGAACCGGGGCGGACCTCCGCCGTTCGACCTTCGCGCGGACGGCGCACCGCCCGGGACGGTCGAGCGCGCTCTCGAGCGGTCGGCGTTCGTCGACAGCCACACCACCGTCAAGGCGACCGACCACCGGGGCCGGTACCAGGTGTTGCTGGCGGCGACGATGACCGAGCAGCCCGGGCCGCACGTCGACCGGCGGAGCGGCTACGGGAACTGGCCGGCAACGAGTCCATCGTCGAACGGGCGCAGGTCACCGAGGACGGCTGGTCCCAGCGGCGCTGGTTCGCCGAGTGGGCCGCCTTCGAACAGTACCGGCGCTTCTGGACGGCGAACGCCGAACGGTTCGCGCTCCGGGACCGCCTGTCCGAGCCCGCCTCATGG
>PXQM01000010.1 GCA_003021325.1 Halobacteriales archaeon QH_10_70_21 | reverse complement strand
ACTTACTCGGCCACGCTGTTGTAGTTTACTGGTCGCGGCGCCGACAGCAGGTGTCTACGGGCGGTGGAACCCCCCGCCTGGACGAGACGATAAACCGAATACAGCGATATCGAATCGACAGGGGTGCGGCCTGCGACTGTCTGCCGCTCGGTCGTCCTCTTCGCTCCCGCCCACGGTGGGGTGGGGAATCCGCCTTGCTACCTAGTTCGAACCAGCCGGTCACACGGACCACAACGCACAAGAGTCGGCTTTACCTTTGTTACCCCGTCTCATGAGTACGCCAGTCATCGTCGACGCGGTCCGGACGCCGTTCGGCAAGCGGGACGGCTCGTTCAGCGACACCCACCCGCAGGACCTCGCGGCCGAGCCGCTCGAGGCGCTCCGGGAGCGCAACGGGTTCGACCCCGAGACCGGTGGGGCGACGGCGTCCCCGGCGTCCAGCTCAACCGGATGTGCGGGTCCGGCCAGCAGGCCATCAACTTCGCGGCCGGCCGGATTGCTGCCGGCTACCACGACGTCGTCATCGCGGGCGGCGTCGAGCACATGACCCGCGTCCCGATGGGGTCGGACGGCCAGAGCGTCACCGACACCTACTTCGAGCACTTCGACGAACTGACGACCCAGGGCGAGGGCGCCGAGCGCATCGCCGAGGAGTACGGATTCTCGCGGGAGTACCTCGACGAACTCGCCGCCGAGTCCCAGTCGCGGTGGGGCGAGGCCGCCGAAGCCGGCAGGTACGACGGCCAGGTCGTCCCCGTCGAGACGGAACTCGAGGGCGACGACGTCGTCGTCGAGGAGGACGAACACCCGCGTCCGGACACGACCGTCGAGACGCTCTCGGGGCTGCCGCCGTCGTTCCGGGGGCCCGAGAACGGCTTCCACCACGCGGGCAACTCCTCCGGCATCGTCGACGGGGCCGGCGGCCTGCTGGTCGCCAGCGCGGAAGCGGCCGAAGAACACGGCTGGAAGCCGATGGCCCGCATCGTCGACACCCACGTCGTCGGCGTCGATCCCGTGACGATGCTGAAGGGCCCGATTCCGGCCACGAACGAGCTTCTGGAGCAGAACGACCTGGAGGTCGACGACATCGACCGTTTCGAGGTCAACGAGGCGTTCGCGAGCGTCGTCGCCGCGTGGCTCGAGGAGACCGGCGCCGACTGGGAGCGGACGAACGTCTGGGGCGGCGCCATCGCCCACGGCCACCCACTGGGAGCGACCGGCTCGGCGCTGGTGGGGAAGCTTCCCTACCAGCTCGAGGAGTGCGACGGCCGGTACGGCCTCAGCGCGATGTGCATCGGGTTCGGGCAGGGCATCGCGACCATCATCGAGCGCGTCTGAGGCGGTCCATCCGGCCGCAGTCTGCGGGCTTCGCACGGAAAGTACATCCCCGAGAGACGCCTTCCCTCCCGATGTTGCCCGGGGACCCCGACAGCGATTCCGTAGACGACCTCACGGCACAGGGATACGACCGTCTCGCCGGGGACCCACCCACGCACGACCGGCCCGCGAGCCCGTGGGCCGACAGCCCCTCCTAGCGCCACTACGTCTGGCCGGCGGTCCGGTCGCTCCGGGCCGCCCTCTCCGGCCGTCGCGTGCCCGACGCCGGGTGTGGCGTGGGCCACTACGCCGGGGGGTTTCACGAGCGGGGGGCAACGCTCACCGGCGTCGACGCAGGCCGGGAGGCGCTGGCCGCCGCACGGGAGCGGTGCGGGGACGCGGTGCGGTTCCGCCGTCTCGACCCGGCCGACGGCCTGGCGTTCGCGGACGACGGCGCGTTCGACCTGGCGTTCTGTAACCTCGTCCTCGACCACGTCGCCGACTGGGAGCCGGTCCTCTCGGAGTCCCGTCGCGTCCTCGAGCCCGGCGGCCGGCCCGTCGTGGCGACCATCCACCCGTTCCGCCGGTACCTGGACCACCGCGAGGAACCGGACAGCTACCACGAGACCGAGCGCTACGTCGTCGAGTGGGGCGACACCGACGTCGAGATACCGAGCTACTGCCGCCCGATGCCGTCAGTCGTCGGGTCGCTGGTCCGGGCTGGGCTCTCCATCACGGCGTTCGGGGAACCGACGCCGACGGACGCCTACCGCGACCACGACCCCGAGCGGTACGAGACCGCCTCGAAGCCCCGGACACGCTCTGCATCCGAGCGCGGGCGCAGCCGGAGTAACGCCGGGCGTCGGCCGGCTATCCCCGGACGGACCGGCGTCGGACACCGTGATTGCTTATATCGGTGGCGGCAGAACGGGCGGACATGCAGGAGACGAGACGGCAAGTGCTCGACGCCCTGGCGGTGGGACCGGTCTCGGGGCCGTCGGTCGCCGACGACCTGGGGGTCTCCCGGGCGGCGGTCTGGAAGCACGTCGAGGCGCTCCGCGAGGCGGGCTTCGTGGTCGAGAGCCGCGACGACGGCTACGTCCTGACGGACGTCCCGGAGTTCGGGGGCGCAGCCGTGGAGTTCGGGCTCGAGGCGCCCTTCGCGGTCGAGTACCACGACAGCATCGGCAGCACGAACGACCGCGCCCGCGAGCTAGCCGGCGAGGGAGCCGACGACGTCGCCGTCCTGGCCGACGAGCAGGCGGGCGCGAAGGGGCGGCTGGACCGCGCGTGGGCCGCGCCCGCCGGCGGCGTCTGGCTCAGCATCGTCTGCCGGCCGGACCTCCCGCCCGCGCAGGTGCCGGTGTACACGCTGGCGGCTGCGGTGGCGACCACGGAGGCCGTCCGCGCGGTCGGCGTCGACGCCGGAATCAAGTGGCCGAACGACGTCCTGGTCGGCGACGACGAGCGGAAGCTGGCCGGCATTCTCACCGAGATGGAGGGCGAGGCCGACAGGATCTCGTGGGTCGTCGTCGGCATCGGCCTCAACGCGAACATCGACCCCGGGGCGGTCCCGGAGACGGCGACGACGGTACGCGAGCAGGTCGGCGACGTCGACCGGGCGGACCTGACGCGGACCCTGCTGGAGCGGTTCGATGGGCTGCGCGCCGACCCGGAGTCGGTGCTGGGGGCCTGGCGGGAGCACGCGACGACGCTCGGCAAGCGGGTCCGCATCGAGACGCCCGGCGGCGAGGTGGTCGGCGAGGCCGTCGATGTCGAGTTCCCCGGGACGCTCGTCGTCGAGACGACGTGTCTCCCGCGAGCGGCCCGACTCCCCGACGCGGACGGTCAGGACGGGCACCTCCGACGAGCGGACGACGCGCTCGGCGACGCTGCCGAGGATGAGCCGGTTGAGGCCGCCGCGGCCGTGCGTGCCCATCACGATGAGGTCGCAGTCGTTCTCGCGGGCGTAGTCGACTATCTCCCGGCTCGGCGGTCCCTCGGTGATGGCCGTGACCGTGTCGTCGGCCACCGCCCGGTCCTCGGCGGCCTGGAGCGCGGCCTCGCCCTCGTCCTCCAGCATCGAGGTGACGCTCTCCCAGGAGGTCTCCATCGGAAGGCTCGCGAAGCTGGCCGTGTTGACGACGTAGAGGAAGTGCAGCTCGGACCCGTGGGCCCGCGCGAGGTCCGACGCGTGGTCAATCACCCGAGTCATGCCAGCCGACCCGTCCGTCGGAACGAGAATTTGGTTGTACATTGTGACCACTTCACACGAAGCTTCTCCGTGCTCCTACAAACCGCTTTCGACGGTTCGGGCCGCGTTCGGCAGCAGGGTCCGTTTCACGTCGGCGACGCCGGCCCGGCGGACGACCGCCCGCAGCGGGTCGCGAACGCCCGCGAGAACGACTGCGACCTCATCGTGATGGGCACGCACGGCCGCGGCGGCCTC
>PXQM01000009.1 GCA_003021325.1 Halobacteriales archaeon QH_10_70_21 | reverse complement strand
CGGCGTGGACCTCCGTGCCGGCGTCATCCTCGGGATGGGCCGAGTCGCCGACCTCTCGCTCCCGGCGCTCGTGGTCGCCCGCTCCGGGCTCGGGGCGCTGAACCACACCGCCCTGACCGTCGAGGCGCCCAGGCGTCGCGGGATACCGGTCCTCGGCGTGGCGCTGAACCGCTACGAGAACACCACCGTGGCCGAGCGGACCACCCCCTGGGAGCTCGAGGCGATGTGCGATTGCCCCGTCCGGACGCTGCCGGAATCGTCGCTCGACGACCGGACGGCACACGAGACGCTCGTCGAGAACGTCCCGCCGCTGCACAAACAGATGGGGGAGGAACCCCCACTGTGACACTACGGAGCCCGAGAGGCTCCACACGCAGTTAGTGCGGCAAACGATATAATTCTGTGGTCGGCCGGCAGCGCCCGCCTACCGGTCCAGAACGAGGTAGTAGCGGGCACCGTCGCCCTCGAGGACCGCCGTGACCGACCACGGGGTCGGCGGGACGGCATCGCGGGCCGCTGCCGGACTGAGACAGAGCAGCGACACCCACGGCCCCACCAGGTCCCGGTACTCCGTCCGCATCCGCCGGCGGCCCACCCCGGCCTCGCGGTCGAACGCGACGAGCTCCTCGCGGCCGGCGAGCCGGCGGTCGGCCACCTCGAAGGGGTCCTTGAGGTCGCCGACGACGCGGCCGCCGTCGGTCGTCGCCGCGGCCAGCGACCGCAGCGTCGACCGGAGAGCCTCGACGGTCCCACCGAGACCGAACTGGGTGCCCGACAGGAAAACGCAGTCGGCGACGACCGGCGGCGACCGGAGGTCCCCGCGGGCGAGACGGTCGATGCCCCGCTCCCGGGCGACCGCAAGCGCCCCTGGACTCACGTCCGTCGCAACGACATCCGCCCCGTCGGACCGCAGCGCCAGCGCGTGCGACCCCGCGCCGCAGCCGGCGTCGTGAACCACGCCGCCGACGGCGCAGGCCCGCTCCAGCGCGGCCTCCGTCTCACGGTCGAACGAGCTCCCGAAGTACCACTCGGGGTGGCCGTCCCGCGTCGCGCCGGTGTGACTCCGGTAGACGCCGCTGCCGTCGTACTCGTCGTTCCAGTAGTCCAGCACCATCGCCCCGAAGGCGTCGTCCATGACCGAAATAGTCGGAGACGCGGAATACGTGTTATTGTGACTAGGTAACGTTGGCCGGGATACCGTGGCGGCGCGGCGGCTTCGGCCGTCGCGACGTCACACTCGGCGTCAGGCCGCCGTCCGGTCACTCCCGTCCTCAGACCGCCGTGCGGTCACCATCCCCGTCAGGCCACCGTGAGGCCCTACCGGTGGCGCACAATCAGGCCGTCACCTCCGCCGTCGAACGCCCCGGCCCTCACTCCCGACGTCGGACCTCGACGGTGGTCTCCTCGCCGATACCGGGACCGCCCTCCAGCCGCTCGACCCGCAGCGTCACGTCCACCGGGACGCCGCACCCCTTGGAGACGGACGCCTCGAACGCCTCGCCCTCGGAGAGGCTGTCGTGTGCCCGGGAGATGTACCCCTCGAATGACGCTTTCGAGAGCTCGTCCTCGACCCAGAACCGCGGGATACCGTCGATGGCCTCGGGGTCGTAGCTGAGGACGACCCGCGTCGCCGTCTCCGTCGTGGCGGAACCGCTCATGGAGTAGAGTGAGCCTCGGCGGTACAAAACGTCGGGGGCGGCTGCCGGCGGTCGCACACGACCGAAGGCAGGGCTCGCGTCGCTACGGGTCGGCGTCGGCGCCGGCGTCCAGCATCGCGTCGACGTCGGCGTAGTCGTCGAGCAGCTCGCCCATCCTGTCGACCGTCTCGGCGTCCCGGGTGCGGCCGGCCGAGACGACCGCCTCGGTACGGTCGATGGTCGTCTTCGTATCGGTCCGGACGAGGAGGACGGGCACGCCCTCGGACTCGGCGCGGCCGAGGACCGCACCCGGTGGCCGCAGCCCACCGGTCAGGACGAGGCAGTTGATACCGGACGCCTCGAGGGCGGCCGTCAGGATGTCGCTGCGGTCGCCACCGGTCACCAGGGCGGCGTCCCGCACCCGGCGGAGCTGACCGAGTGCCTCGTTTGCGGTCATCGCCCCGACGACGAACCGCTGGACGCGGCGGTCCGTCGGCGCCTCACTCGTCAGCACCTCCGCACCGATTTCGGAGCCGAGGTCGGCGACCGTGACCCCAGCCAGGTCGTCGTCGCGGGGCACTGTCCCGTAGACCCGGACGCCGCGGTCCTCGAGGAACGGGACCACGTCGCTGGCCAGCGTATCGAAGGCCGCGTCCGGCACCTTGTTGAAGAGGACGCCGCCGAGCCGGTCGCCGAGGACGTCGGCGGCCGCGAGCACGTCGTCGGCGTCGCCGGGCTCCTCGAAGGTGGCGACGAGGACGACGGTGGCGTCAAGCAGGTCCGCGAGGTCCCGGTCGGTCAGCCCGACGATGCCGCCGGTCGTCAGCGTGCCGCCGCCCTCGAGGACCATCCCGTCGTGGGCGGCGGCCAGGCCGTCGAACCCCTCGCGGACCCGTTCGGCGAGAGCGTCGGGGTCCTCCCGGCCGCGGATGGCCTCCTGGACGAAGGTCGGCGAGTAGACCACCGGCTCCATCTCGTGGGTCTCGGCGTCGAGGTCCAGCAGCTCGCGGGCGAGCAGGGGGTCCTCGTCGAGCGTCTTGCCGACCGCCGACTGCAGCCGGGTGCCGACGGGCTTCATGTAGCCGACGTCCCGGCCGCGTTCCGACGCGGCGGTCGCCAGCGCCAGCGCGACGGCCGTCTTGCCTGTGCTCGGTTCGATGGATGTGACGAGTACGGTCATGGTTCGGGTGTGGTCAGAGCGTGTCGGGGTCGACGGTGAGCGCGAGATCGATGGCGACGGCGCCGTCGGGCGTCGCCACGAGCGGGTTGACGTCCAGTTCCAGGATGGCCGGGAAGTCGGTGACGAGCTGCGAGAGCCGCTGGATGGTCTCGACGACGGCCGCCTCGTCGACGGGGTCGCGGCCCCGGGCGCCGCGCAGCAGCGGTGAGGCGTCGATGTCGTCGAGCATGTCGGCCGCCTCGCGCTCGGAGACCGGCGCGACCTGGACGGTCGTGTCCTCGAGCACCTCGACGAAGACGCCGCCGAGACCGAAGAGCACCAGCGGGCCGAACTGCGGGTCGCGGTTGGTGCCGACGATGGTCTCGACGCCGGAATCGAGGTCGACCGCCTCCTGGACCTGGACGCCGAGAACGCGGGCGTCCGGCTGGTAGTTCCGCGCGCGGGCGACAAGCGACTCGAAGACGTCCTCGACGTCCGCGTCGGCGACGCCGACCTCGACGCCGCCGACGTCGGTCTTGTGCAGGATGTCCGGCGAGACGAGCTTCATCACCACCTCGCCGTCGATGCTCGCGGCGACCTCGCTGGCGGCCGCCGGCGAGTCGACGATCTCGCTCTCGGGGGTCGGGATGCCGTAGGCCTCGAGCAGGTCCATCGCCTCGATGCCGAGCCTGTTGTCCGGGCGCGTCTCGACGCGCCCGAGTATCTCGCGGACGGCCTCCCGGTCGACGTCGAACGTCGCCGGCTCCTCGTAGCACCGCTGGCGTATCGCACGGTACTCGTAGAGGGCCGCCAGCCCCCGGACGGCCCGCGCGGGGTCGAAGTACGTCGGGACGCCGACCGTGCCGAGCGTCTCGGCCGCCCCGTCGGTCGATGAGCCGCCCATCAGACAGGCGGTCACCGGCCGTTCGTAGTCGTCGGCCAGGTCGGCCAGCGACGCCGCCAGGTCATCGAACGACAGCACGGCGCTCGGGCACGCGATGACGACGGCCGCACCGACGTTCGGGTCGTCGAGGACGGCCTCCAGCGCCGCCTCGAACCGCTCGACGGGCGCGTCGCCGATGACGTCGACGGGGTTGTACGCGTCGGCGCTGTCGGGCAGCACCGCCGCGAGCGCATCCCGGGTCTCGGCGGTCAGGTCCGCCAGGTCGGCGTCGGAGGCGCCGACCGCGTCCGTCGCCATCACGCCCGGGCCGCCGGCGTTAGTCACGACCACGACTCCGTCGGCGTCCGGCAGCGGCTGGCCCGACAGCATCGCCCCGACGTCGAACAGCTCGCTGGCGGAGTCGGCGCGGATGACCCCCGCCTTCCGCAGGCCGGCCTCGTAGGCGCGTTCGCTGCCCGCGATGGCACCGGTGTGGGAAGCCGCTGCGGTCGCGCCGGCCTGGGTCCGCCCGGACTTGACGACCACCACCGGCGTCTCTGCGGTCACGTCGCGGGCCGTCCGCACGAACGAGGTCCCGTCCTCGATGCTCTCGAGGTAGCCGAGCACCACGTCGGTGTCGGGGTCGTCGCCCCACGCCGCGATGAAGTCCGTCTCGTCGAGCACCGCCTTGTTGCCGAGCGAGACGACGTCGTTGAAGCCCAGTTGCCGGTCGGCCGCCCAGTCGAGGACGGCCGTGATGAACGCGCCAGACTGGCTCATGAACGAGACGTCGCCCGGTTCGGCGTTCCGCGGCCCGAACGTCGCGTTCAGCCCCGGCGGGGTCGAGATGATGCCGAGCGAGTTCGGACCGACGAGGTTCAGGTCGTACCGCTCGGCCGTCTCGACCAACCGCTGTTCCCGCGCGGTGCCCTCGCTGCCGGTCTCGGCGAAGCCGGCGGTGATGACGACGACGTTCTCGATACCCGCCTCGCCGGCCGTCTCGACGACCTCGACCGCGACGTCGGGCGGCACGACGACGACGGCCAGGTCGGCGTCGGTCTCGGCGACGCTATCGTAGCAGGGTCGGCCGAGAACCCGCTCGTCGTTCGGGTTGACCGGCAGTACCTCGCCGTCGAAGTCGTCGGTGAGGTTCTCGAATATCGCCCGGCCGACCGCACCCTCGCGCTCTGTCGCGCCGACGACGGCGACTCGCCCGGGAGCGAACAGCCCCGATAGCTCGCTCATCGACGACTCCTTGGCGGCGCGCGCTCAAATAGGTGGCTGTCGACGCCCTCGGTCACTCCGCGACATCGGCGGCAGTCGCGCCGGCGATGTCGCGCAGCCGGTCGGGCGCTATCGGGAACACCGCCTCCGGCGTGCCGGCCGCAGCCCACACCTCCTCGTGCTCGGACAGCGTCTCGTCCACGAACACCGGCACGTCCGCCTCGTGACAGAAGGGCGGGTGCAAGACGATTAGGGCGCTGTATCTCCATCGTACTGTGCTCGTTGTCCGCCGACGCGGACCGTTGGACTCGCCGAGCGTGGAGGCTCAGTCCTTCCGTTCGAGCTACACGAGGAGATTGTCGCCGGATGCCGCGTCGAAGAGGTGGACCTCCTCAAGCGCGACGGCGAGTCGAACGGTCTCGCCCGCGACTGCGTCCGTATCGTTCGAGACGCGTGCAGTGAACTCGGCGCTTTCGTCGGCCTCGCGACCGGTCGCTCTCACCGCGAGGTCGGTGTGTGCGCCCATCGGTTCGACGACCATCACCACTGCCTCGAACGAGCGTGCGTCGGTGGGCGGCTCCTCCAGGAGCGAGGCGTCCTCGAACGCTTCGGGCCTGATCCCGAGCTCGAGGCGGCCGAGGGCCCCGTCCCACGACTGGAGCGTGTCGGCGACGGACGGTGGCAGCGTGAGATCGAACCCCGCGGCGCTCGCACGGACGCCGTCATCGGTCATCGCGGCGCTCGCGTCGAAGATATTCATCGGTGGTTCACCGATGAACCCGGCGACGAACCGGTTGGCCGGGTGCGCGTACACCTCCTCTGGCGGGGCGACCTGCTGGATCTCCCCATCGTTCATGACGACGACACGGTCGCCCAGCGTCATCGCCTCGGCCTGGTCGTGCGTGACGTAGACGGACGTCTTCCCGACGCGGTCGTGGAGCTTGTTCAGTTCCGTACGCATCTCGATTCGGAGCTTGGCGTCGAGATTCGACAGCGGTTCGTCGAACAGGAACAGTTTCGGCGACCGTATGACTGCCCGGCCGAGCGCGACGCGCTGCTGTTGCCCGCCCGAGAGGTCGGCCGGACGGCGGTCGAGCAATTCCTCGATTCCGAGCATCTCCGCCGTCTCGACCACGCGTTCGTCTACCTCGTCGGCGGGGTACTTCCGTATCTCCAGCGGGAACCCGATGTTCTCGCGCACGGTCTTGTGCGGATAGAGCGCGTAGCTCTGGAACACCATCGCGACATCCCGTTCGCGGGGGTCCTGGCCGGCCACGTCCTCGCCGTCGATGAGGATTCGTCCCTCGGTGGGTTGCTCGAGGCCGGCAACGGTACGTAGCGTCGTCGTCTTGCCACACCCCGACGGACCGACGAGGACGATGAACTCCCCTTCGTAGATGTCCATCGAGAAGTCGTCCACCGCGACGACGTCACCGTCGCCGAAAACCTTGGTGACGCCATCGAGCCGGAGACTCACCTCGCGGCCGTCGGACGACTCCGGTACAGTGCCGTCGGGATGTGTGTCTTCTCTGTGGTCACTCATCGGAATCACTCCACAGTTGGCATCCCGGTGATTCTGCCTTCGCCCCGGGCGATACACCCGCTCGAGGTGTCACTGTCATTCGCCTTTCAATCCTCCTGTCATTCCAACTACAATGTATCGCTGGAAGAATATCACGACCAGAGCTGAGGGGATGACCGCCACGATAGCCGCCGCAGCCATGGCAGCCCAGTCGATCGACGTGTCCCCGACGAACAGGAACGTCGCCACGGGAATGGTCATCGAGTTCAGGTCGGTGCTCACGGTGAACGCGAAGAGGAACTCGCGCCAGGAGTAGAGGAAGGTGAGGATCGTCCCGGCGGCAAACCCCGGCAGGACGACGGGGAATACGATGTGACGGAACGCCTGGATTTTGGTGCAGCCGTCGACGCGGGCCGCCTCGTCGAGGGCCTGTGGGATAGTGATGAAGAAGTTCCGCATGATGTAGATGACCAGCGGGAGCCACAGGTAGACGTTGGCGATGACGATGCCGACCTTCGTGTTCAGGAGCCCGGTCGAGGTCATGATCTGGTAGTACGGCGTGACGAGCCCGATGGGCGGGAACAGCCGCGTGAACAGCACGAATACGAAGACGGCGTTGTCGAACGGGAAGCGGAAACGACTGAACACGTAGCCCGCGGGCGTTCCGAGTATCATGACGACCGCCGTCGAGGCAGAGGCGACGATGACGCTGTTGACGACCGCTCGCCAGAACCCCCGGTCGAACAGCGCCCGTTCGTAGGCAGCCAGCGTCGGGTCCCGTGGGAGATAGGTGAGCGCGAGCACGCCCTCCCGCGTTTTCAGGGACGTGATGAGTTCCCACACCAGGGGTGTGATGATGAAAAACACCGCCAGGAACAACACCGCGTGAACGACTTGGGGACTCTCGACAAAGTTCCAGAACCGCTGTCGGCGACGATACCGGTCGACACCGAACCTGGCCCGGCTCATATCTCGATCTCCCTCATCCGTTCGAGGATGAAATACACGTACATTGTCGCGACGACGAAGGTCACCCCGACGAGGAACATCGCCACGGACGACGCAAAGCCGTAGTCGAGCAACTGGATTCCGAAGCGGTGGATGTAGATAGCGAGGGTCTCCGTGGCTGCCCCCGGGCCCCCGCCCGTCGTCGAGAATGGGATGGCGAACGCGCGGAGCGCGAACATCCAGGTTATGAGGCCGGCGACAAAAAACGACGGCCGGAGGTACGGAAGCGTGACGTGACGGAACGTCTGCAGCGTCGTCGCACCGTCGACCTTCGCGGCGTCGTACATCTCCTGTGGGATCGACTGGAGCCCCGCGAGCAGGATAATCGTCGCGAACGGGATGCGCGACCACGAATCGGCGAGGATGACGACAGCCATCGCGGACGTGGCGTTTCCAAGCCAGGAGTACGCCTCCGAGAGCAGTCCCAGGTCGATCAGTACCTGATTAACGACGCCGAGCTGGCCGTTGAACATCCACCGCCAGGTGACACCGACGATGGACAGCGGCACCGCCCAGGAGATGAGGATGAGCGTCGAGTACGCGTCGCGGACCCACCTGTTGGCGACCTTGTTCAGCGCCAGTGCGATGATGAGGCCGGCTCCCACCGAGACGAACAGCGACCCGAACGAGTACACGAGGGTCTTCTCGACCGCGTTCCAGAACGTCGGATCGCTGAACAGCCGACCGTAATTGTGGGCTGGCTCGAGCGTCGCCTCGAAGCCCCGGGTGTTCTGGAACGACAACCACACCAGCATCGCGGCCGGGTAGATGAAGACCACGAAGAGCGCGACCAGGGACGGGCCCAGTAGCGCAATCCGGATGTGGTCGTTCAGCAGGTCGGAGACCCAGCCGGAGACGCCGCCGCCGTGTGGAGTTCGGGCTTCCTCTTCCGTCGCCATGTTAGACGGGGGAACGACGAACGACCATCAGCTGTTGACTTCCTCGTCGACGAATCCCTGGACCTGGGACATGGCCTGCTCCGGTGAGACCGATCCCTGGATGGCGCGCTGGACCGGCGAGAGCATCTGCTGGAACACCGAAGACATCCGCGGGAACAGCTCGAGGACGCCGTTCTCGATGGCGGCGCCCAGGTTGCCCGCGTACGGGGTGAAATCCGCGTCCGCGGCGTCGGTGTAGACGCTGTCCATGTAGGACATGTTGCCCTCGTAGGTGTACTCCCACCACTGGACCGGATAGCTCAGCTTCAGGTCGCCGTACAGCATCGCCGCGAGCTGGGACGAAGTCCGAGAACCCGGTTGCGAACGCCAGCTGCCCGGAGGTGAACAGATCGACGATGTTCCCCTCGCCGTACGAAAGGACGTCGCCGGGCACCCACCCGTTCTCGCGCCACTCTCGCATCTTCTGGACGACGCGGATGGCCGCGTCCGTATCCATCCGGACCGTGCCGTCCTCCTGTACCATCCGTCCGCCCTGCTGGTAGAGCAGTTCCCTGAAGGAGTACGACAGGTAGACTGCGTCCCCGGCGTAGTAGGCGTACCCGAACTGGTCGGCGCCCTCGAACGCCGCCATCAGTTCCTCGAGGTCGTCCCACGTCCACTCGCCCTCCGTGTACGTCGCCGGGTCGAGCCCCTGCTCTTCGACGAGGTCCGGGCGCAGGTGACCGAGGCTCGCCTCCACGATGTTCGGGTATCCGTAGGTGTGTTCGCCCTCAAGATTCGGGTCGAGTTCCCAGCTAACGAGGCTCTCGAGCGCGGGGATGTACGGCTCGAAGCCGCCCTCTGGATAGAGCGCGTCGGTCACCTCGAGATATCCCCGCTCGACGAACTCCGGCTTGAGCGGCCCATCGACGTTGAACGCCTGGGGGCTCCCCTCCTCCGAGGAGAGCACCTGCTGTTCCCGCTGGGTCGCCTGCTCGACCCCAATCTCGATCGTCTCGATGTCGATTCCGGTGACCTCGGTGAAGTACTCGTGTGCCGCGAGCGTCGCCGGGTCGAACTCCATGTTCGCGGCACCGTGGTTGAGAATCGTGATCGAATCGACGTCGCCGGCCGCGGTGTCGTCCCAGCCCTCTGGCGGACTCCAGGCATCCGCCTCGAGAGCGCTCTGGAACGCGCCGCTTTCCGTCCACGTCGTGTCGTTTTGCTGGTCGGGCGTGTCCTGTCTGTCCTCGACCGGCCAGTTGGTCCTCGCGTTCTCGATTCGCCGTTGACGGAAGTTCTCGCCGAGACCAAGTTGCTCGGCCGCGCTCATGAAGTCGTCGGCCTCGTCGTCCATGTCACCGTTGCCGCCGTTGCCGCCGTTGCCGCCGTTGCTGTCGTCCCCGTCGTTGCCGCCGTTTCCACCATCGCTGTCGGACGGACAACCTGCGATGATCACGGCTGCGCCAGTACTGCACAACTGGAGTAATCGACGTCTGCTTGTGTCACCCCTTCGTGACATGCGTTGTCAATGAACAGGTGTATATAAAAACATACTGGTCTTTCTGAACTTTGGGAGATAATTAGACGTATAATGCAGATACTCAAGTTTTGATGGAAATACGCCAATTCTCG
>PXQM01000008.1 GCA_003021325.1 Halobacteriales archaeon QH_10_70_21 | reverse complement strand
CGAGGCGATGCGGGCACTGAAGGGCGTTCTGGCCCCCAACGACGTCCTCAACCCCGGGAAGATGTTCCCAGAGACGACGGCCGAGGGCGGTCGCGCCGTCTTCGAGTCAATGGACGACGCCGCCGAGGCGGTTTACGACGCCGTCAGGTCCGGCGTCGACACCGCGAAGATAGAGCTCATCGACCCGCTGGCTGCCGAAATGGCCAACGGCTACTTCGACACCGGCCTCCCCGACGGCTCGATGATATTCTTCGAGTTCCGCGCCAACCACGGCATCGACGAGGAGATAGACTTCTTCGAGACCGTCCTCGAGGCCCACGACGTCGCCGAGTTCGAGATCGCCAGCGACGACCGGATGGACGAGATCTGGCGCGCCCGCGACGAACTCGCCTTCGCCGTCCAGCAGTAGCGCCGATTCCGTGACCGCGCTGGTGCTGCCCTGCACGCTGACGGACGCCGAGAACACCATCGACGCACACGCGGTGCTGGTCGACCCGGACGACGAGGCGGCCGAACGGCGGGCCGAGGAGGTCTACGACCGTATCGTCGAGCAGGCCATCGAGTGGGGCGGCACCGCCACCGGCGAGCACGGCATCGGCATGGGCAAGCGAACGTTCCTCGAACTGGAGCACGGCGCCGGCGGGGTCGAGACCATGCGGGCGCTCAAGGGCGCGTTCGACCCCAACGACATTCTCAACCCCGGCAAGATGTTCCCCGAGACCGACGCCGAGGGGGCTCGCGTCGAGTTGCCGCAGCGGTGACCGACCCCGCTCGCAGCGGCATCCCAGCGGCAACACCGACGGAACTGCGGCCCCGGGATGACGGACGCGTGTATGAACCGCCTCGTAGGGGACGGGCGACCGATTAGCAGCCTCGACACCCCCACGTTCGCACGGGCGCACACGTCGACGAGGAGCACGAGATGATACGGGAGGCGGGAGTTCCTGGAGGCGGAAATCGCGCCGGACCTGCCGGCGGCCGACCGCGAGCCGATGAGCAAGGGCGAATCCATCGAGTACCAGCGGATGCTGGGCGAGCCCGGCGTCGGTCCCGGCGACGTCGAGGACGACGGCTTCGCGGACCCGCTCACCTACGCCGTCATCTCCGAGGAGATATCGCGGGTCTGGCCGTCGCTCAACGTCACGAGAGGCGAGGAGCTTTTCACCTTCGGGTCGGACACCCATGGCATGGGCAGGCGGGAACTGGAGTTCGCCGCCGGGGCGATACGGGACGCCGACACCGTCGTCGCGATGACCGGTGCCGGCGTCTCGACCGCCTCGGGCATCCCCGATTTCCGCTCCGAGGACGGCATCTGGACCGAGTACGATCCCCAGGAGTTCCACGTCTCGCGGTTCCGGCGCGACCCGGCAGGGTTCTGGAGCGACCGGGCGGAACTCGTCGAGGAGCTGTTCGGCGACGAGGTCGAGCCGAACGCGGCCCACGAGGCGCTCGCCGACCTCGAGGCCGCGGGCCAGCTCGACGGGCTCGTCACGCAGAACGTCGACGGACTCCACCAGGCGGCCGGCTGCGAGGACCCCGTCGAGGTCCACGGCAACGGCCAGCGCGTCGTCTGCACCGGGTGCAACCGGCGCCGCGACGCCGACCCGGTCTTCGAGTCGGTCCGGGCGGGGGCGGCCCCCCCGACCTGTGAGGAGTGCGACGAGGTGCTGAAGCCCGACGTCGTCCTCTTCGGCGAGCAGCTCCCCGAGCACGCGCTGTTCCGGGCGCACTCGCTGTCGGAGTCGGCCGACACCTACCTCGTGGTTGGATCGTCGCTGACCGTCGAACCGGCCGCGTCGCTGCCCCGAACCGCCGCCGAGCGAGGCGCGACGCTCATCGTCGTCAACCTCGAGGAGACGCCGCTCTCGGACCGCGCCGAGTACGACTTCCGGGCGGATGTCACCGAGGCGCTCCCGCGGCTTGCGGACGCCGTCCTCGAGTAGGACCGGACGTACCTTTTTGTCCGGCGGCCGCGACTGGAGAGCCACGATGGAGTACGAAGTACTCGACCTCGACGAGGCACCGGTGACGGATCTCTCGGAGATAGAGGCGCTGCCGCCCGACCTTGATATCAAGCCTGTCGGCGACCTGCTCGGGCTCGAGAAGATGCGCGCGACGGTGTGGTACTTCGAGCCGGGCGAGGAGATACAGTACCACGCCCACAGCGAGCAGGAGGAGCTGTACTACGTCATCGAGGGGGAGTTCTCGCTGAAGCTCGGCCGCTCCGGCGAGGCGGAGTACGTCGAGGTCGGGGAAGGCGCGCTGTGGGCCGCCGGCCCGGAGATCGGTCACGGCCACCGCTACGTCGGCGACGACCGGGGGATAGTCCTCTCGGTCGGTGCGCCGGCCGTCGAGGACCCGGGACTCGACCCCCACCAGCTGGACGAGTAGCAACCGGTCAGCCCGCCGGCTCGACCTCCGCCGGCGAGTCGGCCTCGCCGTATGTCGTCTCCAGGAACTCGAAGATGCGCGAGGACTGGCTCATCGAGACGCCGTAGTCGTCGTCGACGACGACCGGCACCTGGCGCTGGCCCGTGATGGCTTTCACCTCGTCCCGCTCGGAGTGCGGCCCCTCGACCCAGACGCTGTCGTACTCCAGCTCCAGCTCCTCGAGCTTGTCGACGACGAACTCACAGAACGGACAGCCCTCCAGCCGGTAGAGCGTGATTGACATACCCACAGCTACGGGCGCTGTGGGAAAAATCCGGCGCCGGGCGGCTCGGCGTGCGTCCGTCGACACCGCGTTTAAGTTTCGGCGCGCAGACGTGAGCGTATGCCACCGTCAGTCGGTGAGACCGCCCCCGGGTTCGAGGCGCTCTTGTGCGACGGCGAGACGTTCCGGGCGACGACCCTCGACGAGCGGCTCGGCGACCGGGGCGGCGTCCTCGTCTTCGACGGCTTCGTCTTCTCGGCCATCGCCGACAACTGGTGGCGACGCTACGAGAGGGCCGGCTGGGTCGACTTCGACGGCCTCACCGTCTCCGGCGTGGTCCGCGACGGGCCCTACTCCATCAACGAGTTCCTCAGACAGCTCGACAGTCCGTTCTCGATGTTCGCCGACCTCAACGGCGACGTCGCTGCGGCGTACGACCTGCTCGTCGAGCGCGAGGGGATGGCCGGCACGAAGACGCCCCGACGGGCCGTCCTCGTCCTCGACGACGAGGGGGTCGTCCGGCACGCCTGGGACACCGACGAGTGGATCCATCCGGTGCCCAGAGAGGAACTCGAGGCGGCCATCGAGGAGCTCTGAAGCCGACTCCCGGAGCGGTTCGCTACGCGTCCGGACCCTGAGCCGGTCGAGCACGAGCCCCCCGAGCGTCCCGTAGGTCTCGTTTTCGAACTCCGAGGCCAGTGCCTCGTTGACCTTCGCGAGCGCGAGCCCCCCGTCGGCGACGTACTCGTCCGTTCCACGCGCTCGAATCGACGGCTCCGAGCTGTCGTCGTCGAACTCGTCTCTGATATCGCCGACGACGACCTCGACGACGTCCTCGACGGTCGCGATTCCCTCCAGGGTGCCCCACTCGTCGATGACGGCGGCCATCTGGCGCTCCTCGGCCCGGAACGCCTCTAGGAGTTCGTCGACGGTCGTCGTCTCCGGGACCATCGGCATCTCGCGGGCGAGGTCGCCGGCCGTCACGCCGTCGGCGGCGGACTCGCCGGCCCGCACGACGTCCTTCGCGTCGAGGTAACCGACGACCTCGTCCTCGTCGTCGACGACCGGGTACCGGGTGTGTCCGGCCTCGACGACGACCCCCCGGAGCGCGTCCAGCGCCGCGTCCGTCGGTACGGTCACCACGTTCGGCTGTGGCACCATCACCTCCTGTGCGGTGACGTCGTCGAGCTCGAAGACGCGCTCTATCATCCTGACCTCGTCCGTGTCGACGGTGCCCTCGTCGCTGGCCCGCCCCAGCACCAGCCGTATCTCCTCCTCGGAGAGGGTCTCCTCGCTCTCTGAGGCCGGCGGAATCCCGATGGCGGTCGTGACCCGGTTGGCCGTCCCGTTGAAGACGACCAGCCCGGGCAGAAAGAGGTAGTAGAAGAACTTCATCGGCGGCGCCACGAGCAGCGCGAGCCGTTCGGCCTCGGCGATGGCGACGGTCTTCGGCGCCAGCTCGCCGAACACGACGTGCAGGAAGGTGACCACGCCGAAGCCGACGCCGATAGCGACGAGGTGGATGGTCCCCTCGGGCAGGACGGGTGCCAGCAGGGGCTCGATGAGCGCGGCGACTGCGGGCTCGCCGATCCACCCGAGCCCCAGCGATGCGACGGTGATGCCGAGCTGCGTCGCCGCCAGGTAGTCGTCGAGGCTCCCGAGAGCGTCCTGCAGCGTCGTTGCGCCGCCCCGGCCCTCCTCGACCATCCGGTCGACGGCGGTCGAACGGACCCGGACGAAGGCGAACTCCGAGGCGACGAAGAATCCGTTGAGGAAGACCAGGAACAGCGCCGCGAGGAGCCGGCCCGCGGACAGCAATACGTCGACCACGCTACCGACCCCGGCCGGAAGCGTTCCGACCGGCCACTCTCCGGGGCCGGGTCGCCGCCGTGGGGGGTAGAGACTGACTGTGCATACGCCGGGTTACACCCCACCGTCACTAAGAGCTGATGCACGAGGTCGGGTCCTCGGGGGGCTGCCCCTCCCGACATGGCGGTCCGGTCGTCCGGGCGCCGGTCAGTAGAACGCGCCGACGACGGCGGTCGGGACGCCGATAGCGATGCCGTAGACCAGGCTGCCGACCAGCGCGCTCGCCGTCGGGCCGCCGAGGACGAGAGCGACGACGAGCCCGACGGCGGCGTACCCG
>PXQM01000007.1:1127-4144 GCA_003021325.1 Halobacteriales archaeon QH_10_70_21 | reverse complement strand
GGTAAAGCGGAGGTCCCACCGTTCGTGCTCGTCCGGCCCCTGGGTGGCCGCCCGGAGGTCCGCCATGTCGACGTCGAGGCGGGTCTCGACGTACAGCTCATCGCCCTCCATGGCCGGCGGTTCGCGGGGTGCCGGTTTGAAAACCGGGGCGGACTCGGCCGAGCGAACCCGTCAGAGCTACGTCCGCTTGCCGATCTCCTCGCGCAGCAGCCCGGAGACCACCTCGCCGTCGGCCTTCCCGCGGAGCTCGCCCATGCACTCGCCCATCAGGCCGGAGAAGGCACCCATCCCCTCGGCCTCGACCTGTTCTTCGTTCCGCTCGACGACCTCGACGACGACCTCGCGGACCGCCTCGCGGTCGACGCCGCCGACGCCGGCCGCCTCCATCGCCGCCTCCGCGTCGAGCGCGGGCTCGTCGGCCAGCGTCGACAGCACCGGCCCGACGCCCTCGTTGGGGAGCTCGCCGTCCTCGACCAGCTCCAGCGTCTCGAGGAGGTGCCGCTCGGTGAGGTTCTCGACGGGGACGTCGTCCCGGCGGAGTTCCGTCAGGGTCCCCTCGAGCGTGTCGGCGGCCGTCGTCGGGTCGACGCCGCGCTCGACTGCGGCCTCGAAGGTCGGCATGTGCTGGCCGTAGGCGACCTGTTCGGCGAGCCCGGCGTCGAGGCCGTGCTCGGTGCGGTAGCGGTCGACCTTCTCGGTGAGCAGCTCGGGCGGCTCGACCGCCGAGGGGTCCGGGTCGACCGGCGGGACGTCCGTCTCGGGGTACATCCGGGCGGCGCCCGGCAGCGGCCGCAGGTACCGCGAGGTGCCGTCCTCGTTGGCGCCGCGGGTCTCCTCGGGCACCTCGTGGATGGCGACCTCGGCGCGCTCGGCGACGGCCTCGATGGTTCGCTCGGCGACGTCGGCGTCGGCGGCGACGATGGCGACGGCGTCCTCGTCGTCGGCACCCACGGCCGCCCGCAGGTCCGCCACCTCGGTCCCGGTGACGCCGTAGGCCGGCAGCTCGTCGGTGTGGAAGATGCCCCCGGCGCCGTGCCGTTTGGCGTGGTCGGAGAGCTCGGTGCCCAGCCGGCGGTCGGGCTGTATCTCGCGGCCGACGAGGCCGTCGAAGCCCGAGAGGCGGACGGCCATCACCGATTCGGCGCCCACGATGACGCCGCTGTCGGTGTCGGCGAACACCTCCGTGACCTCGACGGGGTCGGCGACGCTGGCGCCGCGGGCCTGCAGTGCCTCGGCGACTTCGAGGAGTTCCACCTGACGAGCGACCTCGTTCTCGACGATGTCGTCGATGTCGTCGAGGCTCTGGACGCCCTTCAGCTCGACGCGGGCGCCCTCGGCGATGGAAACGTTGACGTCCTGCCGGATGGTGCCGAGGCCGCGCTCGACCTTACCCGTCGACCGCAGGAGCATGCCGATCCGCTCGGCGGCCTCCTTGGCCTGTGCCGGCGAGCTGACGTCGGGCTCGGTGCCGATCTCGACCAGCGGAATGCCGAGGCGGTCCAGCCCGTAGGTGACGCCGCCCTCGCGTTCCTCGATGCGGGCGGCGGACTCCTCCTCGAGCAGCATGTCGGCGATGCCGACCGGGCCCTCCGAGGTCTCGATCTCGCCGTCGGTCGCGAGCAGCGCCGACCGCTGGAATCCGGAGGTGTTCGAGCCGTCGACGACTATCTTCCGCATGACGTGCGCCTGGTCGACGACCTCGCAGTCGAGCAGGGTCGCGATCTCCAGCGCCGTCTCCAGCGCCTCGTCGTCGAGCCGGTGGGGCGGCTCGTCGTCCTCCTCGACGAGACAGGTGGTATCGAACGCGAGGTACTCGAACTCGCGGTCGACGCGGGACTCCTCGAGGGCGGCCTCGTCGAGCTCGCCGAGCTCCGATTTCGTCGGGTGGAGGTACCGGATGAACGACCGGACCGACGCCTCCGGCTCGCGGCGCTCCGTCGGGCAGTTACAGAAGAGCTTCGTCGCCGTGTCGAGCTGCTGGTGTATCTCCAGCCCGGCGACGAGCCCAAGCGACTCGTAGTCGTGGCTCATTACCAGCAGGTGCGGCAGCGAGCGTCAAAAAAGACACCATCCGGTGGCCGCCTACTCGAGGTCGCTCTCCTCGAGTGCGGCCCTGAACGCCAGGCCGAGTGCGAGGTGCTGGCGGGCGGACTCGGCGATCGTCTCCCGGAGGTCGTCAGTGTCGCTTATGGAGTACTCCTTGGTCCTGACGAGCTCGCGCCGCTCGAGGACGCCCTCGTCGCAGAGGTCGTGGAGCCGGGGGTAGACCGTCCCGGGGCTGAGCCTGGTGTCGAACTGCTCGTCGAGGTCCTCGATGAGCTGTGTGCCGTGGGTGCCCGACGACCGGACGCCGACGAGCACCATCAGCAGCTCGTCGAGCGAGCCCTTGATTCGGTCCTCGTCGAACGTGAACCGGTCGGAGAACAGCGACCGGTCGGCCGTCGAGGCGATGTCGGCGACCGTGGCCGCGTCGCCCGCGTCCGGGCCGGAAAGCTCCGCGCAGAGGCTCGAGAGGCTGGTGTCGTCCGCGTCGATGTCCCCGACCGAGTGCTGCTTGCCGTTCGATGACATAGACAGTCCGTGGACCCGTAGTACCCTAACCCCTCAGGAGGGTATTCAGCAGGCGGAACGGCGCCGGAAGTTTTAATAAGAGAGTCCGTCGGGCCGGCGCTGACCGGGCAGGAGCGGCCGGCCGTCAGTCGTCGCCGAGGATGACGCGTTCGGTCATCGCGGCGGGATCCAGCACCTCGTCGGCCTCCGCCTCGGTGAGGTGGCCCTCCTCGACGGCCACCGCCCGGACGGACTTGCCCTCCGCGAGGGCCCGCTTTGCGACCTTCGAGGCGGCGTCGTAGCCGATGGCGGGGTTCAGCGCCGTCGCCAGCGCCATCGACTGCTCGACGCGGGTGCGGCAGTGGTCCTCGTCGGCCTCCAGTTTCGCGACGAACCGCTCGCCGAACGTCTCCGCCGCGTTCGAGACCAGCTTCGCGCTCTGGAGGAAGTTGTACGCCAGAACCGGC
>PXQM01000007.1:0-1107 GCA_003021325.1 Halobacteriales archaeon QH_10_70_21 | reverse complement strand
GCCTCGCTCATGGCGTCGTGGGCGGCCTGGGCCTCGAAGTGGTCGTCCGCCTCGCGGAACTCCAGGCCGGTCTCCGAGGAGATGAACCCCGCCGCGAGCCCCGGGAACTCGGGGTGGGTGTTGAGCCCGGTCCCGGTGGCGGTCCCGCCCAGGGCGAGTTCGCCGAGGTGGTCGCGGATCGCCGAGACGCGCCTGATGCCCTTCTGGATCTGCGTCCGGTAGCCGCCGAACTCCTGGCCCAGGCGGACGGGCGTGGCGTCCTGCAGGTGGGTCCGGCCGGTCTTGACGACGCCGGCGAACGCCGCCTCCTTGGCCTCGAGTTCCCCCGCCAGCGTCTCCAGGGCGGGGATGACGTCCTTCTCGACGGCCTCGAGCGACGCGACGTGCATCGCCGTCGGAATCACGTCGTTGGAGGACTGGCCGTAGTTGACGTGGTCGTTGGGATGAATCTCGCGGGAGCCGATCTCGCCGCCGTAAATCTCGGTCGCCCGGTTGGCGATGACCTCGTTGGCGTTCATGTTCGAGGAGGTCCCGGAGCCGGTCTGGAAGACATCGACCGGGAACTGTGCGTCGTGGGTCCCGGCGATGACCTCGTCGGCGGCCTCGATTATCGCATCGCCCTTCTCCCCGGGGATGAGGTCGAGTTCGAGGTTGGCCTTCGCGGCGGCCTTCTTGACGATGCCCAGCGCCCGGATGAACTGCCGCTGGAAGGTCAGCCCGGAGATGGGGAAGTTCTCGACGGCGCGCTGCGTTTGGGCACCCCAGTAGGCGTCCGCCGGGACCTGTATCTCGCCGAGGCTGTCCTCTTCGACGCGGTAGTCGTCGTCGGTCATGGTCGGGTCCTCTCGCCGCCGGGGGTAAAACCCATTGGAAGTCGGGTCGGGACGATCCATAGCCTGCGGCGTGGCACTCATACTGCCTGCTGTAACTACGTAAAACAGTTTTGTCCGAATACTAGGGTTTCGGACGATATGCAACCGGATATTGCAGAAGGATCTTGAAGGAATTACAGCCGGCAGTATCAGTCGGCGTTCGGTCGGCGTCGAGCGAGGAGCACGAGCGCCGCCACCGCGAGGGCTACGACGGTTATCGCGGTTCCGAACCCCG
>PXQM01000006.1 GCA_003021325.1 Halobacteriales archaeon QH_10_70_21 | reverse complement strand
CCGTCACTCCAGCGGCCCCGCGGCGGCCGGAAGGACCACGATGCTCTCGACGGACACGGTGGTACCGGGGGCCTCGGCGGCGACGGACGCGTCGGCGACGAGGTCGGTCGTTCCGGCGACCGCCGGAACCGCCACCGTCGCCGGCTCGGACCCGAAGTTGAGCACGACGACGACCGCCGCCTCCTCGGTGCTGCGGGCGAAGGCGACCACGGCCTCCTCGGGGCCGTGGCGAACCTCGTAGGGGACGCGCTCGAGGGTTCCGGCCGGGGACAGCGCCGAGTGCCGGCCGCGAACGGCCGAAAGCGACCGGACGAAATCGCGCAGTTCCTCGTCGGCGTGGTCCCACGCGAGGGTGTCGCGGCGGCCCCGGTGACCGAACTCCTGGCCGGCGTAGAGCAGCGGCGCGCCCGGGAGCGTGAACAGCGCTCCCGCGGCGGCCTCGGCCGCGTCGCGACCGCACTCGGTCACATACCGCGTCTCGTCGTGGTTCTCCGCGTAGAGCATGAACGCCGCGTGCTCGGGGAAGCCGATCTCCGCGCGGCCGTCGACCGCGTCCAGCAACGCCTCGGCGTCCTCGCCGTTGCCGACCCGCCGGAGCGCGGCGTAGGTCGTCGAGTCGAAGTGCATGTCGAACAGCCCCGCCTGGTACTCCGGGATGTAGGGGATGGTCTCGTCGAGGAGGAGGAACTCGGCGTCCTCCGACTTGCACCGGTCGTGGACCTCGCGCCAGAACCCATTCGGGACGGCCCAGGCCATGTCGCACCTGAATCCGTCGACCAGCGGCGCCCACTCGTCGACCGCGTCCAGCAGGTGCCGCCGGACCGGCAGGTGGTCGAAGTCGAAGTTGGCGATGTGCTCCCACTCGAAGTACGTCTCGGGCTCGGTCTCGGTGCGCCACTCGTACCAGTCGCGGTACTCGCTGTCGGTGTCCTCGACCGCCGCCTGGAAGTAGGGATGCGTCCGAGCGGAGTGGTTGCAGACGAAGTCGAAGAGCACCCTGAGCCCCCGGCCGTGGGCGGCGTCGAGGAACCGCTCGTAGTCCTCGCGGGTCCCGAGGTCCGCGGCGATGGACGTGAAATCGGCGATGTTGTAGCCGTGGGGGGCGTGGTCGTTCTCCAGAACGGGCGTGAGCCAGATGGTGTCCACGCCCAGCGATTCGATGTAGTCGAGGCGGTCGACGAGCGCGTCGAACGCGTCCTCGGCCTCGGCGAACTCCCGGACGTACACCTCGTAGATGACCGACGACTCCGCCCACCCCGGCGGGTCGTACGGGCGCTCGACCGTGACGGCGGCGTCGTCGGAGCCGCCGGCCGCCGGCTCGAACGCGACGGCGTCGGGCACGCTGTACCCCTCCGCGCCGACCGCGACCGCGTGGATGCGGGTCCGCCCGGAGAGCGCCTCGACCGGCAGCCGGAGTTCGTGGTCGGTGACGACCATCGCGTCGGCGTCGACGTCGTCGCGGTCGTCGACCACGAACTCGACGGGAATGTCGCCTGCGGTCTCGCTGCCGTCCGGATGCGGCGTCGGGTCGGCCTCGACGACGACCTCGCCGCCGTCGACGACGGGCTGGAGGGTGAGCCGCGGGCGGCCACCGCCACCCCCCTCGCCCGTGCCGGCCCGCACGGAGCCGCCGCTCCCGCTCGAGCGCGGCCCCGACTCCATGCGGCTCACGCCGCCGCTCCGGCCGGCGGAGAGGCCGGATGACTGCTGGCCGCTCGCGGCGAGTTCGCCCGGGAACGCCCGGACCGTGAGGTCGTGCTCGCCGTCCGGTGCCGAGAGCCTGGCGACGTACCTGCCGGGGGCGTCGGGGACGAGGTGTTCGACCGGCTCCTCGCCGAGTTTCGCGTTCGATTCGTCCGGTCTCCGTACGAGATGCCACCGGTACGTCGCTGCCGGGTCGGGGTCGCGAGGGGCGAGTTCGACGTCCTCGCCGGTCGCGACGAACCGTGGCGGGCCGGGATGAGACACATGTCCACTCGCGCCGATATCGTCTTTACCATTTCGATGTACCACCCCATCGACGGGGCAGGACGACCGTTCGGCGGGCTCGCTTCCCGACGGCTGCCTCCGCCGTCGGCGCCCCGGAGCCCGGGACTGCACCCCGGAGGAAGATAGAAAACCCTCGCGGCGGACGTCCCTGTATGAGCGAGGAGGACATCGACGCCGTCGACGAGGACATCCTGTACGGGCTGCAGGAGGACGCCCGGAACGTGTCGTCCGGGGACATCGCCGAGCGGACCAGCGCCTCCGATAGCACCGTCCGCAAGCGCATTCAGCGGCTCCAGGCGGACGGAGTCACAAAGGGATACACCGCCGAGGTCGACTACCGGAAGTCGGGCTACCCGCTCCGGATGCTGCTGTTCTGCACCGCCGCGATTCCCGATCGCAGCGACCACGTGCCCGACATCCTGGACATCGACGGCGTCGTCTCCGTCCAGGAGCTGGTCACCGGCGAGCAGAACCTCCTCGTGACGGCCGTCGGCGAGTCGGACAGCGACATCACGCCCGTCGCCCAGGAACTGCTGGAGATGGGCCTGACGGTCGCCGACGAAGTCCTCGTCCGGAGCCACGAGACCACGCCGTTCGGCAAGTTCGACTTCGGGGACGACGGCTAGCGGAGGACCCGTTCGACGTCCCGGGCGGTAGCTCGCCGGACGACCGCAGGCACCGTGTCGACCGCGCCGGCCAGGTTGTGCGAGTCGCCGTCCAGGACCGTCAGCGCCGCCCGCCGGCCCGGGGCGACGACGCCGCGGTCGAGACCGGCTATCTCGGCGCCCGCAACCGTCGCCATTTGCAGCACCTCACGGGCGGTCACGTCGAACTCCTTGGCCGTGTACGCCATCTCCCGGAACATCGAGGGCGGGTTCAGCATGACGTTGTCCGTCCCGAGCGCGACGGTCGTGTGGTCCAGCAGCTCCCGGACCGGCGGCCGACCGACCTCGAGGACGGTGTTCGCCCGCGGACAGACCGCGACCGGAATCGAGCGGTCGGCGACCCGTTCGAGGTGCTCCGTCCCGGCGTGGACCATGTGGACGAGCAGGTCGGGGTCCAACTCGAGGGCTGGGTGGATGTCCGTCGCGTCCGGTTCCCCGGCGTGGATGGCGAAGGGGACGCCGCGGTCCCGGGCCGCGGCGCGCTCCGCGTCGAACTCGTCGTCGTTCGCGCCGCTGGCCCCGTACCCGTCGGCGACGTCGAGGACGGAGGAGTCCCCGCTCCCGAAGATGAACGGGTCGAGGTCGACGGGTCGGGCGGCCTCCCGGAGCGCGCGGGCCCCCTCGGTCCCCGACTCCCGGAAGTCCAGACACGAAACCGTGCCGGTCCGGTTCATGAACCTGAGCGTCCGGCGCATGGCCGTCACGAGTTCCTCGTGGCTGGCCCGGGCCAGCCGGCGGTGCTTCAGGCTGTCGGGCGGGGCGACCGCCTCCTCGAGGGAGAGCCCGACGGCCGCCTCCTTCGCCACCGAGTCGCCGAGGTGGGTGTGGGCGTTGACGAACGACGGCAGAACGATGTCCGTCGACTCCGTCGGGGCCTCCTCGACGGCCTCGATGCGACCGTCATCGACGACGACGCGGCCCCGGACCGGTTCGAACGACTCCCCGACGAGGACCGTGCCCGTTAGTTCCTCCATGGCGTCACTCCGTGGCGCACAGTAGGTCCCGCCGTCGGGAAAACACGAACGGTTCGGCACGACCCGCGCTCGTCGCGACGCCATCGGGTTGTCCAGCACGTGTGGGCGGCGAGCAGCATCGAGCAGGAACGTTCCGCCTCGCCGGATGCGACCGCGAGAGGCACCGATGGTTCGGAGACACGTCGATCGGCCGGGCGGTAAGCTCCCGGATACCGGGGACCAGTGTCCGCTCGAAAACGCCTCGGTAAACCGGACACAGCCGTGGTATAGATCGGACCGTATTTCTACAAGTTCACATTAATAGAACAGTCAGCATCGCGAAAAATACCCGACCCGGATAGTATCAGTGGCGGCAAATACGGCCGCTCGACACGTACGGGTTTATCCGAATAGTAACAATCCGATACCGGCTCGCAGCGGACCCATGCAACGATGATGTGGCTTGCAGATAGAAGCGGTATAGTCGACGGACTGGAACTCGCGGTGTCGACGGACGGACGGAATGTCTGACGCCGACGCCGACATCGGTGCGTCTCCTGGGGGCCACCTGTACGGGTTCGTCGTCGTCTTCGGCGTCCTCGCCGTCGCCCTCCCGTTGCTGTACCTCCAGAATCCACTCCACTTCGACGAGGCCATCTACCTGGCCGTCGCCGAACGGGTCACCGACGGCGGCCGCCTGTATCGCGACGCCATTGACCACAAGTCGCCGGGAATCTTCGCCGTCGCCGCCGCCGGTATCGTCTACACCGACGCGGCCCGGTCCGTTCTGGTGGCGATTCCCGGGCTCCCGGAGCCGCCGGCGCTGACGATGGCCGTCCTCCGCCTGTGGACCTACGCCGTCGTCGGCCTGACCGGAACGCTCGTGGCCCTGCTCGGTCGGCAGGTGGCCGACGCACGGACCGGGATGGTGGCCGGTATCGCCTACCTGCTCGCCGCGTACCTCCCCCACTTCGAGGGTTACTACTTCCTCACCGAACCGTGGGCGGTACTGCCGACGGTGCTCGCTGCGGTCCTGTTGTTCCGCCGCCGGCCGTGGGCCGACGCCCTCGCCGGCGTCGCGCTCGCCGTCGGCGTCCTGTTCAACCAGACCGTCTTCCTCTTCGGCCTGGCCTTCATCGTCTACCAGGGGCTCCGGTTCCGCTATCCCGACCACCGCTCGGCTGCCGAGGTCGTCCGAACCGTCCGCCGGCTGGTCCTCATCGGGACCGGCTTCGTCGTCCCGGTCGCGCTCGTGCTCGCCGTCTTCGCGGCGCGGGGCACGCTAGCGGACATGCTGTACTACACGTTCGTCCTTCCGGCGACCAGCTACCAGACGCCCGTCAGCCTCTCTGGCCGCGCGTACGCGGCGGTCAGCCTCCTGCCGGTATGGCTGCTCGCCGTCGGCGTGGTGGCGGTTGTCGGCCGGAACCTCCTGCGGCGGCGGGCGGTCAACGACGAGCTGCTGTTCGTCGTCCTCTGGGGGATCGCCGTGAGCTACACCGGCATGACGAGCTTCGGGGCACAGCACCAGCTACTGTTCGTGTTCCCGCCGATGGCGGTCCTGGCGGCCGTCGGCTGGCAGCACGTGGCCGTCGCCCGCCCGACGGCGGTTCGCGCCGATGGCGGACTCGCGAGGCGGTGGCCCGCCGTCCCCGACCGGTCGACGGCGGCCGTGGTCGCCCTCGTCGTCCTCGTCGTCCTGACGGCGGGGTTCAACGGCCTCCTGCTCGGCAACGCTCTCGCCGGCAACCACGTCAACGAACAGGTCGAGTCGGCCGAGACGGTCGAGACGCGGGTCGACGGCCCGGTGTACACCTGGCCACCCAACCTCTACCTGGACGTCTTCTCCGACGAGCTGGAGTACGGCTCCCGGTACTACATGGGCGTCTACGGACCGACGGTGGACGGCGTCATCGAGGACCTCGAGGAGCGCTCCGTTCCGTACCTCGTCGTCCGCCGGGACCACGTGACCGAAAACGGCCGCATCGACCCGGAGAAGGCGAAGTGGCTCGCCGACGACAAGCGGCCGCTGGTCGTGTATATGAACCGGAAGTACGAACCGGTCGACGGGACCGAGGGCTACGTGATATTCCGTCGGACCGACTCGGGTTGATTCCCACCTCGTGGTGACTCGAGTCGATGTCCACCTCCCGGAACCGGTTCGGGTCAGGCGGGCCGTCGTAGCCGCCGGGTTCAGGACGGTAATCCGCCGGTAACCAAGTACGTCGGACCGGAACTCCGTCCGATGACCGACCGCTTCCGGGCCGCCCGGGACCGTATCGCGGTCCGCTCTCGCGGTGCGCGGTGGGCGTGGCGGGGTACGCTCGTCGCGTCGCTCACGCTCGGCGTCGGCGTTGCCGGCGCCCGCCTCCTGGGCCGTCCGGCGCTGGCGTACCTGCTGGCGGTCCCGAGCGGGATACTGTTCGGCCTCGCGGGCGCGGTCGGGTTCGTCGTCGGCGGGCTGTTGGCCGCGCTCTGGACCGGGACAGCGTCCCTGCCGACGGTGGCACACCTGGCCGGGGACCTCGTTCTCGTCACCGTCGGGTTCCTGGGCTGGGCGGCGCGCCCCCCTCTTCGGCCCGGTGGGCCGCCGCGGGCGGTGCTCTCGGGGGTCTTCGCGTACCTCAGGGTCGCGACCGTCGCGCTCCTGGCGAGCGTCGGCCTGACCGCCGTGGCCCTGGAGGCGAGCGGAACGGTGCCCGTGGCGGCGGCCGTTCCGGTCCTCCTCGTCGGTCGGGGGCCGGCAGTTCTCGGCGGCGTCGTGGTCCTGCTGCTGGCGGGCCAGGTAGTCGACCGGCCAGCCACCGTCGCCGACCCCGGCAGTCCCCGGCGGTGTCGGGCGGCTCGATGGGCCAGAGGGATGGCGCCGGTCGTCCTCGTCATCGGGTGGCTGGTCGCAGCCAGTGCCGCCAGCCTCCTCAGGCAGGACCTCACCTCGCTCCCGGGGGCCCGAGCGGAGTTCGCCGCCATGCTCCCGGAGGCCATCGCACCGATGGCGCTGGCGGCAATGGGGCCGTACTACCCCCCGCTGCAGGTCGGCGGGTGCGCCGTCGTGCTCGTGGCACTGCTCGGGTCGCTCGCCCGGTCGACCGGACCGCGTTTCCGCCCGCTCGCCCGGTAGGAGTGGCATAACTTTGCACCGATGACCCCGACTCCGGCGTGATGGAACTCACGCGGCGCGACGCCCTCGTTGCCCTGGCGGCCCTCGGTGCGGGGTCGGCTGCGGTGGGACAGCGGCGGGACCCGGCTCCGGACTCCGAGACGGTGACGCGGACGCTGGTCGCCGTCGCCGAGGTGCTGTACCCGGAGCGGGTCGACGTGACCGAATCGTTCGTCACGACCTACGTCCGGGGCCGGAGCCACGTCCGGTCCGACTTCGAGGCGGCGCTGGCCGACGCCGTCGTCGTCCTCGACCGCCGGGGGCGGGGGACCCACGACCGGCCGTTCGCCGACCTCGGCCCCGACCGACGGCGCGCCGTCATCCGTCGCCTCGGCGTCGACCGCGTCCGGGCGAACCCCGACGGCACCGACGCCCAGCGCGTCCGGTATTTCGTCGTCCACGAGCTCCTGTACGCGCTGTACGCGTCGCCGGTCGGCGGGCGACTGCTCGGCATCGAGAACCCGCCCGGCTACCCCGGGGGACGGGCCGCATACCAGCGTGGTCCCGGCGGAACATGACCGACCGGACGCCCGCGCCGCCTGCGGACGTCTGCATCGTCGGCGCCGGGCCGGCCGGGGCGATGCTCGCCGCGTCGCTGGCCGACCGGGGCCACGACGTGGTCGTCCTGGAGGCCGGGCCGCGGTTCGACCGGGGCGAGCGGGGGCGCCGGATGGAACGGGCGTTACGGCCCGACCACGACGACGACATCTGGGAGATGGGCGGGGAGCGGGACCGGTTCACGACCTCGGGACCGGTCGATTACGGGCTCAACGCCGCCCGGGTGAAGGGGGTCGGCGGGACGACGCTGCACTGGGGGGCGATGACGCCGCGGCTCCACCCGGAGGACTTCGAGATGGCGACCCGGTACGGCGTCGGCGCCGACTGGCCGATATCGTACGCCGACCTCGAGCCGTACTACCTCCGTGCGGAGCGGGCGATGGGCGTCGCCGGCGCCGCCTCGCCGTTCGGCGGTGCCCGGAGCGGCCCCCACCCGATGGCGCCGGTGCCACCGAGCTACTCGGACGGACTGCTCGCCGAGGGGTTCGACGCGGAGGGCATCGCGCTCCACCCGGTCCCCCGTGCGATAAACACCGCCCAGTACGACGGTCGCAGCGAGTGCGTCGGGTACGGGACCTGCGACCCGGTCTGTCCCTCCGGCGCGAAGTACGACGCGACGGTGCACGTCCGCAAGGCGGCGGAAAGCGGCGCGCGTGTCGTCGACCGGGCGCCGGTCCAGCGCCTCGAGCACGACGCGGACGGCGAGCGCGTGGTCGCCGCCGAGTACGCCACGCCGGACGGCGAGACCCACCGACAGGAGGCCCGCTGCTTCGTCGTGGCCTGCGGTGCCGTCGAGTCGGTCCGATTGCTGTTGCTGTCGCGGTCCCCGCAGTATCCCGACGGACTGGCCAACGAAAGCGGCGAACTCGGCCACTACTTCATGGAGCATCCCGGGGTGAGAGTCCGGGGCCGGCTCGAGGAACCCACCCGCCAGCACCTCATCGGTTACTCTACCAGCATGAGCGAGCAGTACTACGCCTACGACCGGGGACCGGAGGGAACCATCATCCTGGAGTGCTCGAACACCGCGGGTCGGCAGCCGGTCGAGACGGCTCTCGAACAGTTACCGCTCTCGGGTCGGCTCCTTCGCGGCGACGTCGCCGCCGCCTTCGAGCGCGACCGGTGGGGCGAGCGGCACCTCGAACGCGTCGCCGACGAGGCGACCCGGCACGTCTCCATCAACGCCTGGGTCGAACAGCTTCCGGACCGGGACAACCGGGTCTCGCTCGACCGGTCCAGGACGGACGACCGGGGCAACCCGGTTCCGGAGGTGGCCTTCGACGTCGACGAGCGGACGCGCGCCGCACTTGAGCGCGCAGAGGCGGTCTGTCGGGACGTCCTCGCGGCGGTCGGAGCGACCGACCTGCGGACCAACCCCGAATCCGGCGCGCCGTTCTGGACGGCCCACCACCAGATGGGCGTCACGAGGATGGGGTCGGACCCGGACGCGAGCGTGCTGGACCCGACACTCCGGACGCACGACCTCTCGAACCTCTACGTGAGCTCCAGCGGGGCGTTCCCCACGAGCGGCGCGGCGAACCCGACGCTGACCATCGCGGCCCTGACGCTTCGGCTTGCGGACCACCTCGACGGTCGGCTGGGGTCCGCCTGACGGCAACGTGAGCGGGGCGGGGCCGGCCTACCGCTCCACTCGTTCGTGACGGCCAACCCACTCGCCGGCTTCG
>PXQM01000005.1 GCA_003021325.1 Halobacteriales archaeon QH_10_70_21 | reverse complement strand
CGCCGACGTCGCCGCGGCCAACGGCAACCCCCTCGAGGGGATGGTCGCCTGGATGGCCGCCACGCCGTGGTTCCTCGACTTCGTGAACGTCGCGGTCCCGTACGGCGAGGTCGCCATCGGCCTCGGGCTCGTGGTCGGCTTCCTGACCCGCCTTGCCGCGTTCTTCGGAGCGCCGTTGATGCTGCTGTTCTACTTCGGCAACTGGGACCTGGCCCACGGAGTCATCAACAGCGACTTCATGTACATGCTCGTCTTCCTGTCGGTGGCGGCCTTCGGTGCCGGCCGCATCCTGGGGCTCGACGCCTACGTCGAGAGCTACGAGGTCGGCGGCGAACAGCTCCTCGAGCGGTACCCGCGGCTGGGCTACCTGCTCGGCCGAGGCGGCGCCGGTTCTCGTCCGCCATCGGGCGTTCCGGTACGACCCGTCGCCGCCGGACTCACGGGTCGACTGCCGTGACCATCACGCGGGATGGCGCCGAACGCGGCCCGGCAGCCGTAGTCTACTCCGTCGACTCCTGGGGGATGCTGAGCGTCAACTCGGTCCGGTCGCCGCCTTCGACGGTCACGCTCGTGGACGCGTACAGCTCCTGCTGGTCGACTTCCGAGTAGTCGTACGGTCCCGGAAGCACGAACACCGCGAGATGGAGGTCCCGTTCGGGGGCCCCCTCGTCGACCTCGTACTCGACGGTCACCTCGGTTGGGGCGTTCTCATCGTCGAACGAGAACGACCGGCCGACGATGGTGACGTCGCCCAACTCTCCGGGGTCGTCCTGCCGGAGGAGCGAGGGATTGTTCGTGACCCCGTCGTCGGAGTTCCCCAGCGCCGCCATCAGGTCCCGTCCGTCCCCGGCGTAGTCCGGCGGGTCGGGCGGGGTCGCTCCCGGACCGAAGTCGACCTGCCAGTACACCGTTTCACCCTGCGGTGTCTCCGTTGGGGTCGGCGTCGGCGTTTCTGTCGGCGTCGGCGGTACCACACAGAACGCCAGGAAGCTGATGCCTCGTTCCGTCGTGACGGTTCCCTCGGTCGCCGAGTCGAGTTGAATGACCTGCTCGGGGTCCGAGCCGCCTCCCGCCTGGACCACTACGACGTCGACTGGCTCTTCGGCTGTCCAGTCCACTTCGACCGGTCCCTCCGCGGGGTTGCCGTCGTCCACTGCTCCGACATCGAACGTCACCACGTCGTCGCCCTGGTCCGAGACGAACTGGTACTCGTCGCCGGATTGCTCCCAGTTGTACTTGGCCAGCAGCTCCTCTTGGCCCTGGCACGGGCTGTCCGGGGTCCGCTCGTCCACCTGGGTCGCAAGCGACTGCGCGCCCTCGGGGGCTTCTACCGCACCGAGCCCGATGGCGAAGGCACCGAGAAACAGTACAGCCGCTACCGGGATTCCAACCACCGTGAGAGTCCTGATCGCGGACTCGGTGGTCAAAGGATACATTGTTTCACCCGGGTGAGCGACAATGGTATCATATCCCATGCTATACGGAGGGGGGTATTGGTATGAGATATTTTCGAGCAGTAGGGGGTCCTACCGGCCGTTGCGTCGGGCCGGTGGGGACGAAACGCCGAAGAGGGGCGCCCCCCACCGTCCGGATATGAGCGACGACGCCGCAGCACGGGAGGGACGCTTTCTCGTCACCCACGCCGACGAGGGCTCGGCGGTCCTGAAGGACGTCGACTGCGGGCAGGTCCACACGCTGGCGGACAACCCCGGCATCGAGGCGGACGACGTCCTCGAGGGCGTCGTCGAGCCCGAACCGCCGATGGAGGTCGCATACACCCTCGTCGAGGTGGAGACCCGCCGGCACCTCATCGTCGAGGAGAGCCGCGAGCCGCCGACGGCCCAGGAGCGGGAGATCGCCGCCGACCAGCCCGACGGCGAGGTGACCCGACAGGAACGGGCCGGGACCGGCGAGTTGCACGTCCTGACCGTCCCCGAAGGCGAGACGGAGGCCGCCGTCGCGGACGTCCTCGAGGACGAGGCGACGCTGGTCCGGGCAGCGAGGCTCGGCGTCGAGCGCGTCGAGGTCCGCAGCGAGCCGGGCGTCGTCAGCGTCCGGTATCTGCCCTGAGAACGCTTCGGACGGGTGGCTGTCAGCGTTCTGCCAGCGGGAGCGAGCCGCGACCGCTCGCGCGGACCGTCCTCCCGAATGCGCCCGGACGGGACGCCTGGACCGAGAACGAGCAGTGCAACCGGTCCGGGAGGCCCGCCGACGGCGGGTCGAACACCGCCGGTATCAGTATCGTGCCCTGCGAGCCGACGTCCCGGAGTTCGACCGTCGTTCGCCGGGCGCCGCCCTGAACGTCGTACCAGGCGCCGAGACCCTCCCAGCCGCCCTGGGGCGGTGCGACCCGCAGGTCGTAGGTGAGTCGGTCCTCGTAGTCGGTCGGCGGCCGGACCCGGAACCGGAACCAGTCGGCGCGGTAGCCCCGGTACGGGTCGGCCGCGGCGATGCGGCCGACCGTCGAGTTGAACTCGAGGCGGACCGCCGATCGCCGCGCTCCCTCGCCGACGAAGCGGTCGGTCCTGACGGCCGCGTATCCGACCCCGTCGGCGTCGTCTCTCGGCGGGTACTCCCAGCGAATCTGCGGGTTCCCGTCGCGCTCGACTACGGTCTCGGTGTCCATTCGTTCGGGGTCCGTGCCGGGGAGACGGCCGCTACAGCCCGCGAGACCGGTGGCAGCCGCCGAACCGAGACCCGCGAGGAACCGTCGACGCGTCGCATCGTCCGGGAAGGTGGAGGGCGTCATCGTCTCCCGCCAGGGGCGGACGCGTGTAAATACCCCCGAAACCTCGCCGGCTGGCGAGCAGTCGACGGCCTCAGGCCGGATGCGGCCGCTCGCCGAGTATCTCCACCTCGTCGCCGACCCGCAGTTCCGAACCGACGGTCCCCGCGGGGACGAACGTGTTGACCATCAGCCGGAAGTGGTGGTCGAACCACGCCTCCGAGGCCCACGACGGCAGCGTCTCGCGGCGCTTCTCGACGAACCGCTTCCGGAATCCGGGCGTCCGGTCGCCTGTCTCCGGG
>PXQM01000171.1 GCA_003021325.1 Halobacteriales archaeon QH_10_70_21 | reverse complement strand
CAGCGGCAGAGTGGAGATAAACGAAAGCGAAGTCAGTACCGACTCGAACGTGGGTCTGAGCACGACGAACGGGGGAGCGGGGAAGATTGAGAGCAACAGTACGGTCGGTGGGCCGATCAGCGCCGACGGGCGCATCGAGACGATCAAAGACTCGACGGTCACGGGAGACGTCGTGGCCAACGGCGACGTGAAACTCGAGGGCTCGACGGAAATCCGGGGAGATGTCACCTCCAACGGGGGCACGATCACTCAAGAGAGTAACGTGACGATCACGGGGACAGCGACGGAGAACCCGTGACGCCGGTCACTCGCGCAGGGAGCTAGACGCTCCACCGGTCGCTGCGAATGCAAGCCGATCCCGCTCGTAAATCCGCGACCGACTGGCGTTCCCGCGTGAGCACCACGTCGCTGTGCCGGTCGTCACCGTATCCGGACCCGAACGCTCGCTTACGCTCGGCAATCCACAACCAGCGACCGCCCCGCCGTCGGTCCTTCACCATCCATGTTGGCGACAAGGTTTTTTATTCGGCGTGTTTCAACTTAAATAGAGTTAGATGGGACGACTCGGAACGAGGGCCCGTGTCGTGCTCGACGAGCAGTTCGTGGTCGTCCTCGTACTGCTCGTGGTTGCGGCCCTGGGGGGGTGGGCGACGTACACGACGCACACAGAGCCTGGCACTCAACTAGAGGAGCGACCGGGGCCGACGATGGAGGAGACCGGCGCGTACAGCCACCAGGCGACCGTCACCGAGAAGAACCCGATCTTTCCGGTCGGCACGACCCTCCGGAACCGCTCGATCTACTTCACGAACGTCGCACCGAGCTTCGAGGGCTCGTTCAGTTACACGTACGCGGCCAGCGAGGGCGGAACGCTCGATACGCAGGTGACGCTCGACCTCGTCACGCGCGGCGTCAGGGAGGGCGAGTCGACCGGCGAAAGCGTCCAGCTCTGGCGGACGGCCGAGGAGGTCGGGCAGGCGGAACGGACCCTCGAGCCGGGACGGGAGGTCACCGTCTCGTTCTCCCGGAGCGTGAGCGAACTCGCGGCCCGCAACTCCCGTCTCGAGGAGAACTTCGGTGGCCCCGGGACCGTCGAGACGGTCCTGGTGGCCGAGGTCGGCGCGTCGGGGACGGTCGACGGCGAGGAGATAGAGCAGACCCGGCAGTACCGGCTCCCGATAGAGCCGGCCGGCAACATCTATCGGGTCGACGACCCCGGTCCCGTCACGAACGCGACGACCGAGACGGAGGAGGTCGTCGTCCAGAACAGCTACGG
This sequence comes from Halobacteriales archaeon QH_10_70_21, assembly GCA_003021325.1. The sequence goes on along the minus strand of PXQM01000171.1, from coordinate 1,781 downwards.
TCCGCTGCGCAGCATCGGCGGGCCAGCACTGCTGGTGCTCGCGCTCGTCCTGCTGGTCGGTCTGGTCGGCGCCCGGTACGACGGTCGACTCGCGGTTTCGGAGGCCGAGCGCACCCGGCTGGCGTTCCGGTCCGAGCGCGAGGAGTTCGACGGCTGGATCACCGTGGGCCACGTTCCGGACGACGCGCTGGAGGGCCCGCGCATCGACGTCACCTCGCTGGAGGGGCTGGTCGACATCGCGATCGACACCGACGAGCGCGTCATCGAGGACGACGACCGGGGGCTGTACGTCGTCCTCGGCTCGAGGCGTCACCACGTCTACGAGCCGCCCGGCACGCGAATGCTCGGCCCGGAGGACGGCGATTCCGGCGGGGAGGACGGGCCACCGGACGACCCCGGAGGACCGAGCGACGGGAGCGAAGTGGGCGGGTCGAACGACGAGGGCGGGTCATCAGATGGCACCCGGAAACCGGGCGGCAGTGTTGCGTCGACGGACGACGCCGCTACGCCGACAAAGGACAACAGCGAGGCGTCCGGCGGAGCCTCGACCCCGGACGACGAGAGCGACGACGAACCCACGGTCGACCGCTCGCCGGGTCCCTTCCGCCGGGCACGCGAAGTCGGTCCGGTCGTCCTCATCCCGGCGGCGTGGGCGGTCGTCGCCGCCGCACACCTCGGCGCTATCGGCGCCGTCACCGACTACACGCTGTTCATCGCCCACGTGGTGATGACCGTCCTGCTGTTCGTCTTCGCCGTCACGGGCTACGCCGACATGCAGGAAGGGACGCTCCAGGTATGGTGGGGTATCATCGCCGTCGGGTTCTTCGCGGCCGCGGCGGGAACTGCCGGGCTCCGCCTCGGGAACGCACCGCTCCAGGCCGTGGCACTGTACGGCTGGATGCTGTTGCCGGTGCCCGGACTCGTCGACACCGGGCGCCGCGTGACCGAGGCGGGCGTCGTCTACTTCGGCGGGGCCGTCCTCTGTGTGGTCGGTGCTGCCGTCTACGCCGCCGCGCCGCTGCTGTCGGTCGCCGGGGGGCAGGCGGTCGTTGCCGGCATCGCTGCGGTCGGACTCGGTCAGACCGCAGGCATCCTCGACGCGGCCGTCCGGTACTGAACGGCGCTACCGGGCGGCCGCCGCCGCCGAGACCAGGTCGGCCACCCGGTGTTCGTCGACCGGCGCGGCCGTCTCACCGCCCGCCTTCAGCGCCGTGCCGACGATGGCGCCGTCGGCCGCAGCGAGCAGGTCGGCGGCGTTGTCGGCGGTGACGCCGCTGCCGACGACCACCGGCGTCTCGGGGGCGGCCTCGTCGCGGGCCGCGACGGCGTCGGCGAGCGCGGACTCCTCGACCGTCTCGCCCGTCGCCGGGCCGCTGACGACGATCACGTCCGCTAGCCCGCGCTCGCAGACGTCGCGGAGTTCCCCGCGGACCGACCTCTCGCCGAGGGGTGCGGAGTGTTTCACGGCCACGTCCGCGAAAACGGCGACGTCGGCGTCCAGCCGCTCCCGCAGTCGCAGCGTCTCGTGGGCCCGCCCCTCAAGGACGCCCTGGTCGGTGACGCGGGCGCCGGCGTGGACGTTGACCCGGACGAAGTCGCCGGCGGCGGCCGCCGCGACCGACAGCGCCGCTTCGGCGTCGTTCCGGAGGACGTTGACGCCCACGGGACGGTCGACGGCGTCGGCGACGGCCGTCGTCGCCCGCGTCATCGCCGCGACGGTGTGCTTCGGGACGTCGTCGGGGTGGAACGGTGCGTCACCGAAGTTCTCGACGAGGACGCCG
>PXQM01000170.1:8853-18517 GCA_003021325.1 Halobacteriales archaeon QH_10_70_21 | reverse complement strand
CGCCGACGCCCGCGGCGAGGAGATAGAGCAGTACCGCGTCCAGCAGATCATCCAGCAGGTCGAGGACACCATCTACGAGTTCCCGCTGCGGCTGCCGCCGAACCTGGCGCTGGTGCTCCGGGTGGCGACGGTCGTCGAGGGGGTCTGCGTGACGCTGGACCCGGAGTTCGACTTCATCGACGTCGCGACCGACTACCTCGGCGAGGAGGGGTTCATCGAGCAGAGCGCCCGCGACTACGCCGAGGAGCGGGCCGCCGAGTTCCAGGACCTCGGCGAGTCGCTCGTCCGGGTCCCCCCGAAGCTCGAGAACACGCTCGACCGGGTCGACCGCGGCGACGTCACCGTCCAGTTCGAGGTCTCGGACGACGAACGGGCGCTGGACCGGCTCGCGAAGCGGCTGATACTCGGCGGGCTGCTGTCGGCGACCGTGATGGCCTCGGCCGTGCTGTACGCCTTCTCGACGCTCGTCGCCGCGCTCGCGCCGGCCGTCATCGCCGTCCCGGTCGCCATCATGCTGTGGCGGTCCTTCCGCCGCCGGAGCGGCATCCGGGCCCGGCCGCAGTTCACCCGCCAGCGGCCTTCGGTCCGGCTCGCGCTGGGGCCTCGAACCGACGGGCGACCCGTGTGCCGGGGAGCACGCCGTTCCGGATACGGCAGTGAACGAGGACTGTACCCGGACCGTCGGCTGGACGGGTGCGAGATCCACGCCAGAGAAGCGGGTACGACGGTCCGGCGGCTGCCGAGGAGGTTCGACCCTCCGGTCAGCTACCCTCGCCGAGCCGGTAGCGGTACGGCTGGCCGTCGATGACCTCGACCTCGCCCGCCTCGGCCTCCCGGCCGAGGACGGTCGCGACGCGGTGAGCGCTGTCGAACTCCTCGCCGTGCTCCTCGAGCAGGTCCAGGATTTCCCGGGCGGTCAGCGGCTCCTCGGGGTCGGCCTCCGAGAGCACGGACCGAATCCGCTCGAACTCACCCCGGCGTATGCGCATGTTCATACGCACGTCCCCACATATCATAACACCCCGTCAGACAATCGTCGGACGGACGGCTGACGGAAACCCGGAGACGGGAGGCGGTTCGCGAGCGTGCCAGCGTCTGACACGGAGCGGGCTGCACGTGTTACGCCGGCCCGCGAGGACGCCTACACGGGGGTGTCGATCTCGGACTCGAAGTTCCGCTCCTCGCGGTACTGGTCGACGAAGGCCCCGACGTCGAAGTGCATCATCTGCTGTTCGAACTGCGAGGCGGTCGCCTCGTCGCCGTGGCTGACCGCGTGCTCCATCAGCTCGACGAGCAGCTCGACGACGATCTCGTGGAGCCGCCGGGAGTCGAAGCTCGTCACCCACAGCAGCGCGTAGCCGACGTGGCCGTCCTCGGAGACGTCCGCGACCGCGACCTCGTCGGGGAACTCCTCGATGACGATGCCCATAACGTGCGGGGTGCCGAACTCGGGGAACTCGTCGTCGGTCTCGACCGTCTCCCGGAGCACCGCCACGATGGACTCGGGGACGAACCGCGAGACGGGGTGGACGTCGACCACGACCGCGTGGTGGGCCCCGCAGTCGCAGCGTACCTCCCGCGTCCCCATGTCGAGGTCGTGTGCGTGCACCGTCTCGCCGCACGGAAGCTCCAGGGTTCCGGAGCCACCACCCGGGACGCGCGGTTCTGCCATCGTTCGTACTCGGGGTCCGAACCGGTTAAAAACAGCGTTCCCGCGCGGCTACCCGTCCTCGTCGCTGTCTTCGGCCTCCGCTTCCGCCTCTCCGCCATCGTCTTCGGGTTCCTCGCCGTCCTCGTCGTCGCCGGCCACCCCGGCCTCGATCTCGGCCTCTATCTCTATCTCTATCTCGAGCCCGTCGGTCGACAGCTCCGCCTCGGCCTCCTCGGTCTCGCCGACCTCGATTTCGAGTTCGTCCTCGTCGACCTCCACTTCCACCTCTACCTCGACGTCGAGTTCGGTGTCCGTCATGCGCTCGCCGGTTCGAGGAGCCGGCGCAATAGCGTTGTGGTCCGGTCACTCGGGAATGTCGTCGGGGCCGAGCGCCCCGTCGTAGGGGTCCGTCGTCGTCTCCTCGACCTCGTCTTCGTCCCTCAGCTGGAGGTAGCCGCGCGTGACGACGGCGGCCCCGAACGCCGATATCAGGCCGCCCAGCGCCGCCGACACGAGCGTGGCGGCGAGGGCCGACACCGTCCCGAGGCCCCCACTGACCACCAGGTTGAGCGCCGAGACGACGACCACGAGCAGTCCGAGCGCGAACACGTTGAGCCGCTCGCCCCTCGTCAGGCGCCACGACGACGCCAGCGCGTCGACGAAGTTCGCGTCCTCGAGCGCGACCTCCTGTCTGAAGAAGTAGAAGGCGACGGCGAAGAACAGCCCCGGCACCAGGAGGAACACCGAGCCGACGAGGACGAGCCCCCAGACGACGATGCCGCCGACGAACCCGTTCAGCGTCGCCAGCCCGAGCCCGTCGAGAAGCTGCTCGCGGGCGACCCCCTCGGTCTCCTCGGCCGCGAACGCGCGGACGGCGACGACGGAGACCGCCTCGGCGACGAGCGCGAGGACGAGCAGCCCACCGGCGGCGGCCGACAGCGGGATACCGAGCGCCAGCGGCGACGTCTCGCGGGCCGTCTCCACCTGCGTCTCCAGCGTCGCTACCTGTCGGTCGTACTCCGCCTGGGTCAGGTCCAGTTGCCCGGGGGACGCTCCACGGAGGAATTCCAGGAACGCCTCCAGCCCCTCGACCTGGAGCGTCTGCGAGAGGACCGCCGAGAGCAGCGCCACGATGGCGAAGACGAGCGCGAGCGAGAGACCCGTGCCGGTCGAGAGCCGGGAGAGCCCCTCGCCGAACGCATCGCCGATGTCCAGCGACATACCGGACTCACCGTCTGCCCTCACTTAAGAACCATCGAAACGATCGTAGGCCCCCCCGGCCAGCGCGTACAGCCCGCCGACGACCACGCCGACGGCCAGCGCGTACCCCAGCGACCCGTCGAAGACGCCGGCGATGATGACGAGCCCGGCGATAACGGTGCCGAGAATCCGGAGCGATGCGGCCAGGAACCCCGAGCGCACGGCTCAGGGCCAGTCGTCGCGCCCGTCGTCGTCGTCCGTGGCCGCCTCGTCCTCGGGGTCGCCCAGCTCCCAGTCGGCGGCCTCGGCGGCCCGCTCGACCGGGAGGTACTCCCACTCGACCGCGTCCGCGAGGTCCGCGTCCCCCTCGTCGACGCCGACGAAGACGTGTCGTTCGGTGTCGAACTGCGCCTTGACGTTCTCGAGGCTCTCCTCGCGGCCCCGCGGCCCGGAGAAGAAGTCCTGGCGGATGCGGTTCTTCCGCGTGAAGTTCGTCACGACGTAGGTCGGCTTCTCGGAGACCACCCCGACGTACTCGCTCCAGGTGCGGGCGTCGGAGAACACCTCCTCCGGCCGTGCCAGCCGCTTGAGCGCCTCCAGCTCGAACGCGAGCGTCATGTCCGTAGAGCCGCCACCGTCCATACCCGAAACGCGGACTCGCCCGGAAAAACACTTTGGATACCGCTTCCTGCCCGGCGAGCCGCGAGCCAGGGGACCGCGCGCGACTCGCTCCCGTCGCCCCGTCGACGGGTGCTACGAGACCAGGGACTACGGGACGGGGAACCACCCCGTCGAGACGGAGCTGCAGGTCGGTCGGGGCAGTTTTCCCCCACGCCCCCTCGGTCGGGTCGATGGAGTTCGTCCCGATCGACCGGCTGTCGGAGTGGAACGACGTCTGGGCGCTGGCCGTGGTCTTCGGCCTCGCGTCGGTCCCCTGGACCTACGCCTTCGTCGGGCCGCTGGACGTGCCGCTGTGGCCGGCGTTCATCGCCTCGGCGACCTTCTTCGCGGCCGGCGGCGGCCTGCAGGGGCTCGCGAACGGCTACGCGAGCAACCTCGCGGGCATCGTCTACGCGGCCCTGACGCTCGCTATCGTCGACGGGCTGCTCGGTGGGGGCCTCCTCGCGCTGAGCGTCGTCGTCGGCGCGTTCATGCTCCTCGCGGCCGGCGCCGGGCTCGGCGTCGTCGCCCCGCTCGCGGCCTTCTACCTCTTTACCACCCTCGTGACGAACGTCGTCAGCAACAACGCCAGCGTCGTGCTGATGGTGCCGGTGGCCTACGACGCCGCTGCCCGGCTCGGTGCCGACCCCTTCGCGTTCGTGCTGGCGGTCACGTTCGCCGCCTCGACGGCGATGCTGACGCCCATCGGCTACCAGACGAACCTGATGGTCTACGGGCCGGGTGGCTACCGGTTCACCGACTTCGCCAGGGTCGGCGCACCGCTACAGCTCATCCTGACCGCCGTGACCACGCTCGGCATCGTCTGGTTGTACGGGGTCTGACGCAAGAAGAGGGCTCTTTGCGGTCCGGCTCCAGACGGTTAGTATGAACAACTGGCAGCGCCGTGCCGTCCTCTATCTCGGGACGGTGTTCGGAGCGATGGTGCTGTTCTCCGTTCCGTACCACTACGGGATGGTTCACCTCGAGGGGGAGGAGGGGCGGCTGTACGTCGAGTCGCTGCAGCACGTCGTCGAGACGTTCACCGCGACCGGTTACGGGTCGGACTCGCCGTGGAGCACCGTGACGATGAACCTGTTCGTCATCGTCATGGACCTCGTCGGCGTCGCGGTCGTGTTCCTCGCGCTCCCGGTGTTCGCGTTCCCCCTGGTCAGGGACGCGCTCTCGACGACGGTCCCGACGAGCATCGAGGAGGCGACCGACCACGTCGTCATCTGCACGTACACGTCGCGCGCGGAGTCGCTCATCGGCGAACTCACCTCCCGAGACATCGCGTACGTCATCGTCGAGCCCGACAGGGAGCAGGCCCTAGAGCTCCAGGAGGACGGCTACGAGGTCATCAACGCCGACCCCGAGTCCGCAGAGGGCCTCGAGCGGGCGCGCGTCGAACACGCCCGTGCGCTCGTCGCCGACGTTTCCGACGAGGTCGACACGAGCATCGTCCTGACGGCGCGGGAGCTGGCCGCCGACGTCACGGTCGTGAGCGTCGTCGAAGAGCCCGAACGGGAGCGGTACCACCGCCTCGCTGGCGCCGACATCGTCGTCTCGCCGCGGCCGCTCCTGGGCCGGAGCCTCGCATCGAAGGTGACGGGCGCGGTGACGGCGGACCTCGACGACGCGGTCGAGATCGGCGAGGAGTTCGAGATAGCGGAGCTGGCCGTCCAGCGGGGGAGCCGTCTCGCCGGGAGCACGCTCGCCGAGAGCGGTATCCGCGAGCGGACCGGCGCGAACGTCATCGGCGCGTGGTTCGAGGGCGAGTTCCGGAGTTCGCTCGACCCCGACGAGACCATCACGGACGGGACGGTGCTGCTCGTCACCGGGGAGGGCGACCAGCTCGCGGCGCTCCGTTCGCTGGCCCGGTCGCCGGTCCGCCGCGTCGAGCGCGGCGAGGTCGTCGTCCTGGGCTACGGCGAGGTGGGACGGACCGTCGCGGACGTACTCGGAACGGCCGGCGTCGAGCACACGGTCATCGACCTCGAGGACGATGCGGGCGTCGACGTCGTCGGCGACGCCGCAGAGCCGGCGACCCTCCGGCAGGCGGGCATCGAGGAGGCACGGTCGGCCGTACTGGCGCTCCCGGACGACACCGTCGCGGAGTTCACGACGCTCGTCATCGACGACCTGGCACCGGACACGGAGGTCGTCGCACGGGTCGAGAGCTCACAGAACGTCACGAAGATGTACCGGGCCGGCGCCGACTACGTGCTGGCGCTGTCGACCGTGACCGGCCGGATGGTCGCCTCCGCGCTCCTCGAGGAGCAGGTGCTGACGCCCGAGCTCCAGATAGAGCTGGTCCGGATGTCCGCCCCCGGCCTCGACGGCGCCGTTCTGGCCGAGGCCGACATCCGTTCGCGGACCGGCTGTACGGTCGTTGCTGCAGAGCGGAACGGCGAGCTGCTCACCGACATCGGGGCGGAGTTCGTCATCGACGGCGAGGACACGCTCATCGTGGCCGGCACCGACCAGGGGATAAAACGGTTCAGGGAGCTGGCTGGATAGTCACTCGGGGGTGGCCGCTTTCTGGAACGCCTCGACGTCGATGGAGTCGTCGAGCAGGCGCTCCTTCTGGCCCGAGACGTCGAGCTGCTCCCTGGCGAGCTTCTTCAGCGCCGACTGCGCAGAGAGGTCGCCGATGAGGACGCCGCCGATGACGCGGCCGTCCTTGAGGGTCACCCGGCGCCAGGTGTCCTCGTCGTACTTCCGCTCGACGGTCTCGTCGCCGAGCGTCGGGTGTCCGAACGAGAGAAACGGGAAGTCGAAGTGCGTGATGGAGTACGAGGAGACCCACTCGAACCGCTCGGCCTCGGCGTCGGCGGCCATGTTGGTGCCGGCGACCGAGCCCTGCTCCTTGGCGGAGCCCCAGGCGCCGTTCTGGGCCCGCTCGCCGAGGATGACGTCGTGGAACTGGGTGATGTCGCCCGCAGCGTAGACGTCCTCGACGTTCGTCCGCATGTACTCGTCGACGACGATGCCGTTGTCGAGTTCGATATCGGTGTCGCTGATGAACTCGGTGTTGAAGTTCAGCCCGATGGCGACGCCGGCGAACTCCGCCTCGAAGCGGTCGCCGTTCGGGTCGACGGCCGCCGTGACGTGGCCGTCCTCGTCGGTCTCGAAGTGGTCGACGCCCGACCCGAAGACCGGTGTGACCCCCTTCTCCCGGAGCGCGTCGTGGATTATCTCGGCGCCCTCCTCCGAGAGCGCGTACCGCCACCAAGCGTTGCCGCGCATCAGGTAGTGCGCGTCGACGTCCTGTGCGCCGCAGATGGCCGCCAGGTCGATTCCCAGAAGCCCCGCCCCGACGACGACCCCCGTCTCGGCCTCGGCGGCGCTCTCCTTGATGGCCCGGGCGTCCTCGAAGGTCCAGAAGTGGTGGATGCCCTCGGCGTCGCTGTCCTCGACCGGCAGCTGCGTCGGCGTCCCCCCCGTCGCAAGTAACAGCTTGTCGTACTCGTAGACGTCGCCCTCGTGGGTGTGGACCTCGTGGCCCTCGGTGTCGACGCCCGTGACGACGGTGTCCAGCTGGAGGTCGATGTCGCGCTCGGCGTACCAGTCCGGGTCGTGAATCGAGACGGGCGCGGCCGGGAGCTTGCCCTTCGCGAACTCCTTGATGAGAATGCGGTTGTAGAGGGCCTCCCCCTCCTCCGTGATGACGGTTACGTCGGCATCCGGGTCGGCCTCCCGAAGCGTCTCGGCCGCCGAGGACCCGGCGATGCCGTCACCGATAATGACGTACGACGCACACATGCCCACGGGTAGAACACCCGGCCTAATGTGAATTGCTATATAGCGATTCCTCACGACGCCGCGGAATCGGCCGGCCGCAGTCCTGCGGTCCTGCGTCGTCCGGCCGCCCCGCTCATCGGCGCGACGCCGGTTCCGACTCCGGGGGGTTCAAGAGCGAGAGGGCCGAACTTTCACGCATGAAGATTCGTCAGAACATCCGCCACTGGGCCGCCAAGAAGGCGCTGACGACGCCCGTCATCGGCGACGTCGCGAACGACAAGCTCGTCGACCTGCACACGAAGATATTCCTCGAGAAGGCCGACGAGAATCGCCAGGAGGAGCGGCGCGAGCACCTCGACGACTTCTTCGACGCGACGATGGACACCTACGTCGCCGCGCTGCAGGCCGGCTACACCGAGGCCGAGGCCCGCGAAATCACCCACATCCAGGCGAACTTCGACTTCTTCGTCCACGGCTGGACCGAGATGATGGAGATTCCGGGCGACGAGCTCGAGGACCACTACCGCCGCTACGAGGCGTTCTTCGTCGAGCACGGCATCACCATCGACGACCCGCTCGGCGGGTTCCGACCCGCCGACGGCATCGCCGACGCTCCGGAGACCCCCGAGAAGCTGGAGCAGCCCGAGTACGAGAACGCCATCGCGGGCTTCGCCGACGACGTCTACGTCGAGACCGGCGACGGCGAGACGGTCGTCGGCGGCACTGCGGAACCGGCGGAGGTCGACCCGACCGAGGCCCCCGGCGTCGACGAGGACGTCGAGGCCGACTAGGTGAGGGCGACCGAGGTGACCGTCGGCCCCTCGACGGGACCGCCGTGGAATCCTCCGGCTCGCTTCATGCGGACTGTCGTACTCTGTTAGCGGTCGTTGCCGACCACGCCACTGTGGACGGTTGTTCAATCGTTACGCCAATCCGTATCAGTCCCCGGACTCGAGGAGCCGGTCGGCGGCCGCGTAACCGGCCTCGATGGCGCCGTTGAGGCTCCGCTCGGGGTACTGGGCCCGGGAGGCCATCCCCGCGTAGTAGACGCCGGGCGCGACGGCCGTCCCCAGGTCGTAGGGGATGACCATCTCCAGGTAGCCCCGCTCGTAGACCGGCGCTGTCTTGGGGTTCCGGCCGACGAGCACCCAGTTGACGTCCGCCCGCGAGAAGTCCGGAAACAGCGACTCGATCCCGTCCAGCCACAGCTCCTCGACGCCCTCGTCGTCGAGCTGCCACAGCTCCTCGGAGCGGTCCTGGACGTAGCTGGCGACGTACAGCAGGTGTTCGCCGCCGTACCGTGCCGGCGGGACGAAGTTCGTGTGTTCGATGAGCGCGCCGAACGGCGCCTCGTCGGCGATGTTGAGCCAGTAGGTGTCCATCAGCCGCTCCTCCATGGAGACGACGGCACAGACCGATCCCTGGAAGTCGATGTCGCACTCGTAGCCCGTCAGCGACTCCAGGACGTCCGGCATCGTCGCCACCACGACGGCGTCGACGTCGTGTGTCTCGGTGCCCGCGTCCGCCCGCTCGACGGTCATCGACTCGACGCCCGTCCGGCCGTCGGCGAATCCGACCTCGGTCACGTAGGCGTCCGTCACGACGTTCTCGCGGCCGACCGCCCCCAGGAGCGCGTCCAGCAGGACCCCGAACCCGCCCTCGAAGTAGCCGAGTATCTCGCCCCGCAGGAGGTCCCGCTCCCCACGGAACTTGATGCGGCCGAGCAGCCACGCCGCCGAGACGTCCTCCTTGCGGGACCCGAACTTCGCGTCGAGCAGCGGCTCGAAGAAGTACTCGTAGACGCCCCGCGTCGTGTGCTCCAGCAGGAACTCCCTGATCGGGACGTCCTCGAAGTCCTCGAGGTTCTCGTAGGTGTCCCGCCGGGGGACCCCGCCGCGGACGTCGATGCCGAGCGTCAGCATCGTCAGCCGGAACTTGTCGTACACCGAGAGGTAGGGGTAGGCAGCGATCTCCCACGGCGTGTCCAGCGGGTGGGCGACGCCGTCGACGTAGTAGGCGTTCTCGCCGATCCGCCACTCGACGCGGTCGCCGAGGCCGAGTTCCTCGGCCAGTTCGACGATGGTCTCCTCGGATCTAGAGAGGTGGTGGTAGAACTTCTCGACGCGGTCGCCGCGGGTCTCGTAGCTGGCGGCGAGGCCGCCGACCCGGTCGCTTGCCTCGAAGACGGTCACCTCGTGGCCGCCCCGCTGGAGGCGGTAGGCGGCGGCCAACCCGGCGAGCCCGCCGCCCACGATACCGATCATGTGGGGTGGTCAGTCCCGGACGGAAAGGGCCTTTCGGGTCCGTGACCGGTCAGGAGTGGGCCTCCGTCTCCCGCCCGGGGACTCGGTCGTCGGCTCGTTGCGGGGATACGGCGTCCGGAACGCCCACAGCGTCACGACTGCAGCGAGG
>PXQM01000170.1:0-8733 GCA_003021325.1 Halobacteriales archaeon QH_10_70_21 | reverse complement strand
CCGCGAGGGTTCCGAGTCCGGTCGACAGGAGGCCGAGACCCGCTATGACCGCCGGCAGGCCGCTCCCCAGGCCAAACGCCCCGCGCCCGAGCTCGAAAGCCGCCCAGTGCAGCAGGACCGCCAGGCCGCCGGCGAGGGCGCCGGCCTCGAGCAGGGACCGTGGGGCCCGCCGGAGGTCCGTCTACCTGACCAGGGAGACCAGGAGTCCGGCCTCCAGCAGCGCGAACGGCGTGACGGACAGTATCACCAGTAGCACGAGGCCGGCAAAGAGCGTCGCTATCCCGTCCCCCTTGGGTTCTGAAGGTACCCACCCAAGCACCGTCCTGACGGCGGCGATCCCGGCGATGACACAGAGGTCGTCGGCTCGTCGCGGTCCGGGGGCCGCCCCGCCATCGGGCCGTGTGACCGGTGGCCTTCCCGCCGGCAGGTGGGGTCGCTACCTTTTTGCCCGCCGTCACGGAAACACGGGTATGCTCACCGTCAGGGCCCCCGCGACGAGCGCGAACCTCGGCAGCGGGTTCGACGTCTTCGGGGCGGCCCTGGAGCGGCCGGCGGACGTCGTTCGCCTCGAGCGCGCCGAGCGGACCACCATCCGGGTGACCGGCGCCGGCAGCCAGTACATCCCGGAGGACCCGGAGAAGAACACGGTCGGTGCCGTCGCGGAGGCGCTGGACGCGCCCGCCCGCATCGAAATCGACAAGGGCGTGCGTCCGGCCTCGGGGCTCGGGTCGTCGGCCGCCTCTGCTGCTGCGGCCGCGGTCGGGCTCAACGAGCTGTACGGCCGCGGCCGCAGCCGGGAGGAACTCGTCCCCATCGCCGCCGAGGGCGAGGCGGTCGTCTCCGGGGCCGCCCACGCCGACAACGTCGCGCCGTCCATCATGGGCGGGTTCACCATCGCCCGCGAGGACGGCGTCACGCAGGTGGACGCCTCGGTCCCGCTGGTGACGTGTCTGCCCGAGACCGTCGTCTCCACCAGGGACGCGCGGGAGGTCGTCCCCGACGGCGCACGGATGGAACAGCTGGTCGAGGTCGTCGGCAGCGCCGCGACGCTGGCCGTCGGGATGGCGCGGAACGACCCGGTGCTGGTGGGGACCGGAATGGAGGACGGCATCGTCACGCCGGCCCGAGCCGAGCTCACCACCGGCTACGACGCGGTCAGGGAGGCAGCCTTCGAGGCCGGAGCCACGGGCGTCACCATCTCCGGGGCCGGGCCGGCCGTCATCGCCGCCTGCCGCGACCGGGACCGCCGCGAGATCGCCAGCGCGATGATAGACGCCTTCGAGGAGGCCGACGTCGACGCCCGCGCCTACCAGACGAGGATCGGCCAGGGTACGACGGTTCACTGATCGGTGCGGAGCGGAGCATTCGAGTAGCACATCCACGAGGCGCGGGGAGCGCGCCGGGCGGTCCGGGTCCAGAGAGCGCGGCGCTCTCTGGTCGTCACGAACGGCGCGTGGCGCCGGTCGAACGACCCCGGCGGCGGGCGAAGTGAGCCGCCGTGCGGTCCCGGGCGATGATGTTCTTCTGGATTTCGGTGGTGCCCTCGTAGATCTGGGTGATCTTGGCGTCGCGGTAGAGCCGCTCGGCGTCGAAGTCGTCGACGTAGCCCGACCCGCCGTGGATCTGGACGCACTCGTTGGCCGCCCGCACCGCGACCCGGGAGGCGAACTCCTTGGCCATCGACGCGAGCTTGGTGTTCGGCTGGCCGCCGGAGTCGACCTCCCAGGCGGACTTCAGCGTCAGGTTGCGCGCCGCCTCGGTTTCGGTGTGCATGTCGGCGAGTTTGTGCTGGATGGCCTGGAAGTCGCCGATGGGGCGGCCGAACTGCTCGCGCTCCTGGGCGTACTCCAGGGCCCGCTCGGCGGCCCCCTTCGCGATGCCGACCCCCTGGGCGGCGACACCGGTCCGGGTGGCGTCGAAAAACTGCATCTGCTGGAGGAACCCCGCACCACGGGTGCCGACGAGGTTCTCCTCGGGCACGCGCACGTCGTCGAGGATGAGCTCGGCCGTATCCGAAGCTCGGATGCCCATCTTGCCCGTGATCTTGTCGGACTCGAAGCCATCACGGTCGGATTCGACGATAATCTGGGAGAAGCCGTTGTAACGGCCCTCGGCGTCGGGGTCGGTCTTGCACAGCGTGACGAAGAAGTCGCCGACGGAGCCGTTGGTGATCCACATCTTGTTGCCGTTGATGACCCACTCGTCGCCGTCCTTTTCCGCGCGCGTGCTCACGCTCGAGACGTCGGAGCCCGTGTCCGGCTCCGAGATGGCGGCGCCGGAGATGGCCGCCCCGCGGGCGACGGGCTCGAGGTACTTCTCCTTCTGTTCCTCGGTGCCGTACTCGAGGATGGCCTCCGTCCCGAAGCTGGTAGCGAGAATCGACAGGGCGATACCGGGGTCGGCGGCGAACAGCTCCTCGGCGATGAGGACGGAGTCGACCGCGTCGTAGCCGGCACCCCCGTACTCGATGGGGATGGTTGCGCCGGTCAGGCCCATCTCGGCGGCCTTGTCGACGATATCGTGGGGGAACTTCTCCTCGCGGTCGTACTCGGTGGCGTGGGGGCGAACCTCGTTGTCGGCGAAGCGGCGGACCTCCTCTTTGATCTGCGCCTGTTCGTCCGTGATGGCGAAGTCCATGGTTCCTCACGTGGTCGGGAATACAAAACGTTTCCCAATCCCCACGTTCCCGTTTCCAGTCGCTGCCGTGACGGCCCGAGACAGAAACGTTGAAACCGGTCCCGGCATATCGTTCGGCTGTCACAATGGAATTCGACGATATCGAGACCATCGCGGTCCTTGGCGCCGGGAACATGGGCCACGGCATCGCGGAGGTCGCGGCCCTGGCAGGGTACGAGGTCACCCTGCGGGACATCAAAGATGAGTTCGTCCAGAGCGGCTACGAGGACATCGAGTGGTCGCTCGGGAAGCTGGCCGAGAAGGAGCGTATCGGCGACGAGGAGGCCGAGGCCGCGCTGGAGCGCGTGACGCCGTACGTCGACATGGAGGCCGCCGTCGGCGACGCCGACTTCGTCATCGAGGCCGTCCCGGAGCAGATGGACATCAAGGAGGACGTCTACGGCGAGGTCGAGGAGTACCTGCCCGAGGAGGCCATCATCGCGTCCAACACCTCCTCGCTGTCGATAACCGACCTCTCGGAGTTCACCGAGCGGCCCGAGCAGTTCTGCGGGATGCACTTCTTCAACCCGCCGGTCCGGATGCAGCTGGTCGAGGTCATCACCGGCGCCCACACCGACGAATCGACCCTCGAGGTCGCCGAGGAGCTCGCCGAGGCGTTCGACAAGACACCCGTCCGCGTCCACAAGGACTCGCCGGGATTCATCGTCAACCGCATCCTCGTTCCGCTGATGAACGAGGCCTGCTGGATGGTCAGCGAGGAGGTCGCCACCGTCAAGGAGGTCGACTCCACGACCAAGTTCGACATGGGCCTCCCGATGGGCGTCTTCGAACTCGGGGACATGACCGGCCACGACGTCACCTACCACGTCCTCGAGTACATGAACGAGGAGCTCGGGCAGGCCTACGAGCCGGCGCCGTTCCTCGAGGAGCTCATCGAGGAGGAGCGCTACGGCCAGAAGACCGGCGAGGGCGTCTACGACTACGAGGGCGGCGGCGGGCCGGACATCCCGACCGACGCCGGCAGCGACGAGATCGCAGAGCGGTTCCTCGCGGCGATGGCCAACGAGGTCGGCAACCTCGTCGGCGGGGACGTCGCCGGTCCCGACGCCATCGACGAGGCGGTCATGCTCGGCGCCGGGTTCCCCGACGGGCCCGCCAGAATCGTCGACGACCAGGGCCTCGACTCGCTCGTCGAGACCCTGGACGAGCTCCACGAGGAGACCGGCCACCCGCGGTTCGAGGTCACCGACGGGCTCCGGGAGGCCGCCGAAGCCGGCGGCTTCCACGACGACGAGGCCGAGGCCGTCGAGTTCACCAACGTCGAGGTCCGCTACCCCGGCGACATGGTCGGCCGGATCGTCCTCGACCGCGAAGCCCGGATGAACACCATCAACCCGGCGCTCATGGACGAGCTCGCCGAAGCCATCGATCTGCTGGAGGCCGACGACGAGGTCCGCTCGCTGCTCATCACCGGCAAGGGCGACCGTGCCTTCTCGGCGGGCGCCGACGTCCCCTCGATGGCGAGCAACGCCGAGCCGCTGGAGGCCATCGAGCTCTCGCGGAAGGGCCAGCGCACCTTCGGCAAGCTCGAGGAGGTCGACATGCCGGTCGTCGCCGGCATCGACGGCTTCGCGCTCGGCGGCGGCTTCGAGCTGGCGCTGTGCTGTGACTTCCGCATCGCCTCCGAGCGCAGCGAGCTCGGCACCCCGGAGCACAACCTCGGCCTGCTGCCCGGCTGGGGCGGCACCCAGCGGCTGATGCGAATCACCGGCTTCGGTCGCGCCAAGGAGATCGTCTTCACCGCAGAGCGGTACGACCCCGAGACCATGTACGACTACGACGTGGTCAACGAGGTCGTCCCGACCGAGGAGTTCGAGGAGCGCGCCCACGAGTTCGCCGCCGACCTCGCTGCGGGCCCGCCCATCTCCCAGAAGCTGACGAAGCGGGCGATGCTCCGCGGCTACGAGGACACCGAGGCCGGCCTCGAACTCGAATCGCAGGCGTTCGGCCACCTCATCAACACCGACGACCTCATGGAGGGTATCACCGCCTTCATGGACGACCGCGAGCCGGAGTTCGAGGGGAAGTGAGCCCGAATTCGAGGGCGAGTAAGGCGAACGCCGTCGGACCCGCGGTTCGGCGCAAGCGAACCCGGAGTCGAAATGGATAACCCGGCCGTCCGGCCCCGTGCCGGCGTTGCGCCGGTACCTGAACCGCTCGACGTCGTTTCTCGTCGGGTTGAATCGGCCAGAGGGCAGGGCGGAACCCATCCGGTCGTCCGTTCCGAAACGCCCAACCGCCGTCGGCGCCTACCGTCGACCGGGACGCCGAATCCGCCACACCCCTCGCGGGGCTCACGTACCGAGCACGAACCGGAGTACACCCCTTCGGGTAGAAGCTTGCCTCCGTCGGACGGCCCGGACCCACGCACCATTTTGTCGGGTGCGATGGCCGGCCCGACCCCGAACGCGGGGAACCCCACGACTTCGGTCGTGGGAGGATGTCAGGACTCGTCGCCCTCGTTGGCGTCGTCTTCCGCTCCGGCCTCGGCGTCGATATACTCGGCGGCGCCCCCGGCCTCCGTGATGGCCGGCGTCGGCCGCAGGGGACCGCCGTCGAGGAGTTCCGGCAGTATCATGCGGACGAAGTGAAACGCCAGCACGAGCAGCAGCGGTCCGAGGAACAGCCCGTACCAGCCGAAGAACCCCGGGCCGACGATGTAAGCGATCATCACGAGGCCGACGTGGAGGTTCCGGCCGGAGACGAACGGCCGGAGGACGATGTCCGGGATGAAGTCCACGACGACGGCCGAGGCGACGAAGAAGGCAACGGGGAACCACAGTGGGTCGTTCGCCGCCACGGCCCGGGCCAGAATCAGGACAGCGACGGGTGGATAGACGATTTTCATTCCGACGGCGGGGATGAGGCTCGCGGCGCCGACGAGCATTCCCAGGAGTGCGGGGAACGGAATGGCCATCCCGTCCGGAGCGACCAGGTTCAGCGCGTAGTAGGTGATGACGGCGATGATAGCAGCGAAGACCGCATTGAGAATGTTGCCGAAGTAAATGTTCGAGAGGTCCTCGTCGACGGCGCGGACGTAGTCGTCGAACAGCCCGGTCTCGCTGCCGAAGGTCCCCCGGGCCCAGCCGGCGAGCCGCGACCCGTCCTTGAGGAGGTAGAAGGTGGCGGCCAGTGCGACGAACAGGTGTAGCAGGAACGTCAGCATGAGCGGGAGAAACGTGAACACGCCATCGACAAAGGCACTCCCGGCCGCGACGACGTCGGGGTTCTCGAGGAGGACCGAAGGGTTCTGGACGACCTTGGAGACCTCGAAGTACGGTGAAACGGCCTGCCGGAGCGACCCGAGGCCGACTTCCTGGTCCAGCGTCTGCAGCTCCTGGACGACGATGGCGGCCGTGTACGCGAGCAGAAGGACCAACGGGACGGCGAGGGCGACGATGGCGCCCGCCGCGGCGAGAGAGCGCCCGAGGCGGGGGCGGAGCCTGCGGTACACCGGCCGCGAGACGTAGTACAGAAACAGCGCGGTGACGAGCGCGCCGGTGAACGCAAGCAGCGCCGCACCGACGACGAGGGCAAGAACGGCGCCGACTGCCCACCACGTGACTCGCGGCCGACTCGTATTGTCGAACATACTGGTCCTGGCTGGCCGAGTCGGAAAAAGCCCGGTGGCGACGCGTTTAAACAGTCGGCCGGAGAACCCCCACTGATGAGTCAGGTCGGCATCGCGGTGCTGAACGACACGGTCGTCGAGTTGGCGCTGGCGGCGACGCTCGGCCTCTTTCTGGGCCTCGAGCGGGAGTGGTCCGACAAGACGGCCGGCATCCGNACACCCTCTCTCTGACCACCTCGACGACGCTCTTGGTCGCCTACGGCGTCGGCGGCCTGGTCGCCTCGGGATTCGTCCTCGAGGGGGTCGCCGTCGCGGTGGTCTCCTCGCTCCTGCTCATCCTCCGGACGGAGCTACACGGCATCGCCGACGCCCTCTCCCGGGAGGAGGTCCGGGCCGGAACCGAGTTCGCTATCCTCGCGTTCGTCATCTACCCCCTGTTGCCGGCCGAGGAGCGGAGCGTCGCCGTCGGCGAACTGTCGGTGGCCTTCGAGCCACGGGTCGTCTGGCTGATGGTCGTCTTCGTCGCTGGGATCGGCATCGTCAACTACGCCATCGTCCGGATGTACGGCAGCCGGGGAATCGCTGTCACGGGGTTTTTCGGCGGGCTGGCCTCCTCGACGGCGGTCGTCGGGGCGATGCTCGACCACGTCGACCAGCGCGCCGAGGCGGCGGACTACGGCATCGCTGCGGTGGCGCTGGCGAACGCCTCGATGGCGCTGCGGAACCTGACCATCGCCGTCGCGTTCACGGTCGGGTCGGGGGTCCTCCTCGAGCCGGTCGTCCCGCTCGGCATGCTCATCCTGGGTGGGTTCGCGGTCGCCGCGGTGTCGGCCGACTGGTCGACCTCCATCGACATCGACCTCGAGAGCCCGTTCACGCTCCGGTACGCGCTGGGCGTCGGCGCGCTGTTCTTGCTCGTCCTGCTGGTCGGCGGCTTCGCCGAGTCGCAGTTCGGAACCGGTGGCCTCTACGTCGCGGCACTGCTGGCGGGACTCGTCTCCAGTGCCGGCGCGACCGCCTCCGCCGTCGTCCTCTACGGCAACGGCAACGTGACGAGCCTGGAGGCGACGGGCGCGGTCCTCCTGGCGACGGCGGCGAGCGTCGTCGTCAAGGCCGGGCTCTGTGCCGTCTCGTCGAACCGGGGGTTCGCCCGCGGCGTCGCCGGGTGGAGCGCCGCGATGCTCGCCGTCGCCGCGCTGGTGACCGGGCTGCTCGCGGCGGTCTGACCCGGACGACGGTGAGCGTCAGAGTTTAATCGGCACTGCTCGATGTGGAGGGTATGGACCGCGAGACGGCAACGCCGCAGGTCGACGAGATGCCGGGTCCGCTCGCCAGTTCGTCTGGGACGTCACCGAGCCCGCCATCGGCCCGTTCTGTACTGACGCCGACGGCAACGTGCTGCTGGACTTCACCAGCCACGTCGGCGCCGCCCCGCTGGGCTACAACAACCCGGAGCTGCTCGAGCGAATGGAGGCCTTCGAGATGGTCGACCCGGTCAAGATAGCGGGCCAGGACTTCTACACGACGGCCGGCGACCCCGCCGACCCCGACTTCCCGGGGCCGGCCGAGCTCATGGAGCGGCTGACCGAGGTCTCGCCTGGTGGCATGGACACCGTCTTCCTGTCGAACTCCGGGGCCGAGGCCGTCGAGAACGCGCTGAAGGTCTGTTACGACGACACCGGCGGCAAGTACGGCATCACGTTCGAGGGCGCCTTCCACGGCCGGACCCTCGGGACGCTCTCGTTGAACCGCTCGAAGGAGGTCTACCGCCGGAAGTTTCCGGAGCTACCCAGCGTCCACGACGCCCCCTTCTGCCGGGACAGCGCCTGCTCGCCGGCCACCTGCGACTGTGGCTTCTTCGCGGGCGATACCTCGACCCTCCGGCGGATGCTGGACCCGGAGCGCGGCCACGTCAACGCCGACGAGGTGTCCTACCTCATCCTCGAACCCATCCAGGGCGAGGGCGGCTACCACGTCCCCAGCGAGGCGTTCACGGAGGAGGTCGCAGCCCTCTGTGACCGGCACGACATCCTGCTGGTCGCCGACGAGATACAGTCCGGCATCGGTCGGACGGGCGAGTTCTGGGCCTCCGATGGCTTCGCCATCGAGCCCGACGTCATCTGTGCGGCCAAGGGCGCCCGCGTCGGGGCGACCATCGCGAGCGCCGACGTCTTCCCCGACGAGAAATCCCGCCTGTCGTCGACGTGGGGCGCCGGCGACGTCGTCGACTCCATGCAGGGCGCGCTCACCATCGACGTCATCCGCGACCGGAACCTCCTGGCCAACGCGGTCACGCGGGGCGAACAGCTCCGTGCCGAGCTCGCGGACGCAGAGCTGCCGAACGCCGTCGACCTCCGGGGGAAGGGACTGATGCAGGCCGTCGAGTTCGACACCGAGGCACGGCGCGACGCGGTCGAGGACGAGGCGGTCAAGCGGGGGCTGTTGACGCTCGGCTGCGGACACAA
>PXQM01000169.1 GCA_003021325.1 Halobacteriales archaeon QH_10_70_21 | reverse complement strand
GGGGGCGGGCGACGTCACCGCCCGGCAGCACCGAGTACCACAGGAAGTTGATGATTGACTCGCCGAAGGGGAAAATGACGCCCGAGACGGCTGCCATCACGACGATGACGTAGCCGAGCCGGCGGACCATCTCTTCGATGTGGTCTGCGAGCGGCATCTCCTCGTCGGATTCGGGGCCCTCGCCGGCGAACCCCTCGCCGCCTTCGACGGTCTCTGCCATGGGAACCCGTCGGCACCCGTCGTTTGTAAGCCTTCCCGTCGGTCGCGGCCGCATCGAAAAGGTTGATAACTACGAATGGAGTAGCTTCCGTCGTGTCTAGCGCCGTTGACGACGACGTCGCCGAGACGGTCGCCGAGGGGCGCCAGCACCTCGGGACGATGCTGTCGACCGCGCAGACCCATCTGCAGAAGGTCTTCATCCTGTTCGTCATCGGCCTCGTCGGAACCATCTTCGTTCTCCGGGCGTTCGTCTGGGCGCGACTGAAGGCGGACCTGAACGCCAACCCCAACATCGACATCATTGCCATCACCCCCTTCGAGGTCATCCTTCTGCAGGTGAAGATCGGCCTCGTCGTCGGGGTCGTGCTGACGATTCCGCCGCTGATATACTACTCGCGGGACTCGCTCCGCCGCCGGGGGCGGTGGCCCGACCACCTCCCCCGCTGGAAGGCCGCCGGCTTCGTCCTCGCCAGTGCCCTGCTCTTCGTCGGCGGCGTCGCCTACGCCTACTTCCTCTTCTTCCCGCTCATGCTGGACTTCCTCGCCGGCAACGCCGTCGCCGCCGGCTTCGAGCCGAAGTACTCCATCTCGATGTGGGCGCAGTTCATCTTCCTGTTGTCGCTGTCGTTCGGGCTCGCGGCCCAGCTCCCGCTGGTGATGAGCTCGCTGGCCTACAGCGGCATCATCCAGTACGAGACCTTCCGCGACAAGTGGAAGTACGCCGTCATCGCCATCTTCGTCTTCGGCGCGCTGTTCTCGCCCCCGGACCCGTTCACGCAGATTATGTGGGCCGTCCCGCTCGTGACGCTGTACGCCCTCTCGCTGTACCTGACGAAGATAATCGTCACCACCAAGCGCTCCAGCGACGAGATCGACGTGGCGGCGACGGCCCGGGAGAACTGGAACCTGCTGGCCGGGCTGTTCGTCGCCGGCGCCGCCGTGATCTACGGCTTCTACGCCGCCGGCGTCTCCGTGTTCGTCAACCGAGGGCTCGCCGCCGCCGGCTCGAGCTACCGGTTCCTCGGGACCGGGGCGGCGGCCGGGAACTACGGCGTCACCGAGAGCACCTACCTCGTCCTCGTCGGCCTCCTCTACGGCGTCCTGTTCGCGGTACTCGGGCTGGCGTACCTGGTCTACGAGGGGCTCGACTCCCTGGAGACCGACGAGTTCGCGGTCCCCGGCGGCAGCCAGGGCGACCCGGCCGACATCGACCTCTCCGAGCTCGACGAGGAGGGCATCTGGGCCGCACCGGCCGTTGCCTTCGCGCAGCTCGAGGAGGAGGAGGCGCTCGCGCTGGCCAGCGAGGCGATGGACGGGGACGACCCCGAGCGGGCCCAGGCCATCCTCGACCGCTTCGACAACGTCAACGCCGACGACGCGGCCGTCTCACCCTCCGACTTCGAGGACGACGCCGACGGCGAGAGCGACGACACCGAGAGCGCCGTCGCGGCCGAGCCGGCCGGGGGCGAAGCGGAGGAGGAGGCCGGCATCCTCGCCCGTCGGGGCGCGGGGATGCTCGACGCCTTCAGCGAGGACGACATCGACGAGGACGACATCGGCGGCTACGCCTACGACATCGCCTTCATCGTCGAGAGCCTCACCTCGAAGTCGTTCCGCCTCGTCGGGCTGTTCATGGTCGTCATGGCGGCCACGTTCGTGGGGCTCTACCGTGGCGGCATCGGAATTCTCCAGGAGCAGTTCACCAGCCGGATGAGCGCCGAGGCGGCCGCACAGGTCGACATCGTCACGCTGCACCCCGTCGAGGCGCTCATCTTCATGATCAAGGTCTCGGTCATCTTCGGGGCTGCCGCCACCCTGCCGCTGCTGCTGTACTACGCGTGGCCGGCGCTGAAAGAGCGCGGCCTCGCCCGCGGCGACCGCCGCGTCCTGCTGGTGTGGGGCGGGACGCTCGTCGGCGGGCTGGCCCTCGGTAGCCTCTTCGGGTTCCTCTACGTCGCGCCGGCGGCCATCTCCTGGCTCGCCGCCGACGTCCTCGACGCCGGGATGATAATCTCCTACCGCATCAACAACTACGGCTGGCTCATCTTCTTCCTCACCGTCGGCATCGGCATCCTCGCGGTGATTCCCGTCTCGATGCTGCTGTTCCACCAGGGCAACCTCGTCACCTACGGCTCGATGCGGAACCGCTGGCGCGAGGTCACGCTCGGCGTCCTCGGCGTCGCCGCGTTCGTCTCCCCGCGGGGCGTCTTCACGATGTTCCTGCTCGGCATCCCGGTCGTCGCCGCCTACATGTTCGGCCTGGGCCTGTTGTGGCTGCTCACGCTCGGCGGCCGGCGGACGCCCGGCCCGGCCGAACCGGCCGACTAGCGGGGTTCGAGTTCCGCCAGGACCGCCAGGTGGTCGGAGGCCCGCGGCGAGCCGTAGACCGCCGCCCGGGTGACCGTCCACGCCCCGTACAGCCAGACGTAGTCTATCCGGCACCGGGGGTCGGCCGCGCTGAACGTCCCGGGACCGCCCCGCCGCTCTCGGCGGCCGTCCAGGCGTCCGTCAGGGCCGCATCGAGCGTCCGGTCGGCCGGCTCCTCGGGGTCCGGGTCGACGTTGAAGTCGCCGAGCACGACCGCGCGGTCGCGGTCGGTCGCGAGGTCGATGACCGTCTCCGCCTGCTCGTGCCGGACGTCCCCCGGTTTCTCGGTCATGAAGTGGGCCGCGACGACCGGGACCGGCCCCGTTGGCGCCCGGACGGCTCCCGGCCGCGAGGAGGACGACCGCTGCGGCCCACGCGACGGCGACTGCGGCCGTCGACGGCGGGCCCGACCCGCAGAGGACCGCCCCGACCGCCACGAGGAAGGTGCCGGCCCACGCAGCGAGTTCCGCGCCCGTCGGCGGCGCTCTCGCGTGGGCGAGGACGAGCCCGGCCGCGATGCCGGCAACGAGCGCCAGCACCGTCACGCCGTAGGGCCGGGGCGCCCACCGGGCGACGGCGCTCGGAGACGCCAGGTAGGCCGCGGCGACGACCAGCAGCGCCCCCAGGGGTGCCGGGGCGCTGCCGAGCCGGCCCGTCGGCGGCACGGCATCAGAGAGTGCGAGTTCGGCGACGAGCACCGCAACCGCGAGGACGACCGCGCCGAACAGCGCCCGGCCGAGCGTCGTCGCGTACGGCGAGAGCGTCCCCAGCGCGACGCGGAGCCCGGCCCACAGGAGGAGCCCGACGGCGACGCCGACGGCGGTTCGCTCGCGGAGTTCACCGGGCGCGGCGACGAGGAGAACGGTCGCCGCCGTCAGGGTGGCTGCGGCTGACTACGGCCGTCCAGCCGGTCACCAGCAGCACCACGAGCCCTGCGGTCGCGTTCGGGCCGGCCGTCGAGACGTTCAGGACAAACACGCGCGTCACCGCCCACAGGGACGCCTCGAGGCACACGACGACGAGCAGCGCCGTCGCCGCGAGCCAGGCCGCCGGCCGGGGAAGGCGGCGGCCGTCGGACCGCTCGACCATACAGGCGTCCGGCGCCATCCGGGCATAAACGTCGGGGCGCGAGCGCGGCCATCGGGACATCCGTCCGCGACACCCGCGTCGGGCGGTCGACGCCGCCGGGGGCGAGACCGGTCGGGAACACGGCCGTCGGTCCTCATACTGCCGGCTGTACGTACGTGAAGATTCGTTCGAGATATTCGACGGCAGCGGGTCTGTAACACCCGGCTCAAAACACCCCCGTTTGAGATAGTTACAGCCGGCAGTATCAGGTGTAGTTGCGACGGACGTACTTCGAGGCGTACCGCAGGAGTTCGAGCGCCGACGGCGGGTGGTGAACCGGGCCGAGGTCCGTTATCTCCGTCGGGTCGCGGTCCGGGGACTGGACGGTCCGCACCGCCTCGGAGAGCAGGTGGGTCGAGTTCTCGTAGAGCCGCCGCCGGGTCGCCCCCCAGCTCCGGCAGTCGTCGATGTCGACCTCGGCGTAGGCCTGGACGACCCCGGCGTCGAGTTCGGCCCGGAGGGACTGGACCATCATGCCCGCGGTGGGCTCGTCGTGCATGAACTCCCAGAACCCGGCCGGACCCCCGCGATACTTCCTGGGGTCGCCGTGGTGGTAACTGAGGACGCCCTGCTCCGTGGCCTCGAGGATATCCCCTCGAATCAGCCCGAATCCCCGACGGAAGACGATATCGCAGCTGTCCCGGATCTCGTCGACGGTCTCCGCGGGGAGTTCGTTCCACAGGCCGTCGACCTCGTCCGGATACGTGCGAATCCACTCCGCGTCGTCCACGCCGGTGATGTCGGAGACGTGGACGGGGTCGTCGTGCCGCTGTCCGTCGCCCCGCTGCGGAAGTGGCCCTGCGAGAATCCGGAAGGCAGCGTACGCCGGGTACCTCCGCCCGCGCCTGACGTTTCCGCTCCCCAGTAGTCCGCTGTCCTCGTTGACGACCACGAGCGTGATTTCGGCGTCCGTCTCCGCGAGCATCGTCTCTATCGCCTCGTACACCCAGCGGAACACGTGTTCGCCGTCGACCAGCAGGCACATCCGGAGCGGCCCCGTCCCGGTGCGGCCGTCCTCCGCTGGCGGTGCTCGCCGGTCGGTCGCCTCCCGCTCTAGGTCCTCGAGCGCGAGCAGGGCGTCCGCAAGGAACTTCGCCGCCCAGTTCGGGTAACGGAGGTAGAGGTAGCGCCCGAATATCGGGTACGAGCCCGGTAATCCGCCCCGGACGTCCGCCGCAGCCTCGAGCGTCTGGCGCCGCTTGAGGAACTGGACGGCGGTCCGTGCGGCGTGGAGGTAGTCCCGGTCGTCCGTCAGGTCGAACAGCCGGAGCCAGACGACGGCCATCTGTG
Organism: Halobacteriales archaeon QH_10_70_21; assembly: GCA_003021325.1. The sequence goes on along the minus strand of PXQM01000169.1, from coordinate 9,460 downwards.
CGTTCCCGGTCAGACAGTAGTACCAGCTCGGAGACCACGTCTCGTCGTAGGCGCCCTTCAGGACCCCCTCCCGCTGCTGGCGCTCGAGCAGTTCGTCGGCGGCCCGTCTCCCGCCGGCGACGGCGGCGTCGTGGTCGAGCAGTCGGCCGGTCTCTATCAGCCCGCGAATCGTGTAGGCGATGGTGTGGAGGAACGGGACCTCGCCGGCGTCGAACGCCGCCCGGTCGAACCAGCCGTTGGCCGCCTGGTTCTCGAGAACCCACTCGACGTTCCGCCGTGCGGCCCGGCGGTAGGGCTCGTCGTCGCCCTCCAGCAGTTCGGCCCCGAGGAGGAGCGGCCAGCTGATTCTGGTCGTGTAGGCGTGTGGCTGCGAGCGGTAGTCGTACTCGGCCCAGTGGCCCCGGTCCGACTGCGCCGCCACCAGCCAGTCGCAGGCGTCCCGGATCGCCTCGCGATACGCCTCCTCGCCCGTTCGACGGTAGGTCTCGGCGAGACCGATGAGTATCTGGCCGGTGTTGAACGCGTTCGGGTCACCGGTCCCGCCGGTCCCGCCCGGGAAACTGCCCGACGGGTGCTGGGTCGAGCGGACCCACTCGGCCATCTCGAGCGCCCGCTCTCGAACCGCCTCGTCGTCGCGACGGTCCGCGTACCTGAACAGCGTCGGGACGATGTATCCGGACGTCTCGGGATAGGCGTCCTCCCAGCCCAACAGGAGGTTGTACGTCGCCGCCGACCCACCCGTCCCCGTGACGTCCTGGCTGTGGCAGAGCCAGTCGATGGCAGCGTCGAGGTGAGCGGCGTCGGACGACGCGTCTTGGAGTCCGGGGAGGTTCGATCGAGCGGCGTCTACGGCCGCCCGCACGGACTCGGCACCGAAATCCATGCTGTAGTAACCCGGCGACGCGTACATGTATATGATTCCGCTAACGACCGGCACGGCACCCGGTTGGCGACGCCCTCGGAGTCGGTGTCGGCGGCGGAGTACTGAGGGAGCGGTCTCGGGGAGGGCTACGATCCGCCAGCGGGCGAACGGGGACGCCGGAGGCAGACTGGTTATGCCCACGATAAGCCGAGCTACCGCGGGAGGCGGCCGGCGATTCCGACGAGTCCGGCACGAGGGGTGGCCCCGGCGCGCGGTGTCGACCGGCCTGGGACAGGGGCGACCCCGCGTCGAGTATAGCGCCGTTTAAGTATTCTCGAGGGAATCCCCGAGTATGCCCAAGATAAGCGTCGAGATACCCCAGGAGCTGCTCGACGACCTCGACGAGCACGTCGGCGACGACGGCAAGTACGTCAACCGCAGCGACGCGGTCCGGGCCTCCATCCGGAAGAACCTCGACATCCTCGACGAGATAGACGCCCGGCACGGCCGGCTCGAGGACGATGAGTAGCCGCACCTACGGGACGACGCCGGCGGTTCCGGGCGGCGCCGTCGCGCTTTCGGCGCTGTTCGTCGCCGCGCTCGTCACCGCGCAGGTGACCGCGGCGAAGGTGCTGGCCTTCGAGATTCCGGTCGGGCTGCCCGTGACCGGCAGCACGCTCGTCCTGCCGGGCGCGGCGCTGGCGTACGCGCTGACCTTCCTGGCGTCGGACTGCTATGCGGAGCTGTACGGCAAGCGCGCCGCCCAGGTGCTGGTGAACGTCGGCTTCCTGCTGAACTTCCTCGTGCTCGCGCTGGTGTGGAGCACCATCCTGGCGCCGGCGGCGCCCAACAGCGTCGATCCGGCGGCCTTCGAGACGGTGCTGGGCGCCTCGACGAACATCGTCGCCGGGAGCCTGCTCGCCTACGTCGTCAGCCAGAACTACGACGTCGTCGTCTTCCACAGGCTGGCCGATATGACCGACGGCCGGCAGCTCTGGCTCCGCAACGTCGTCTCGACGGGCACCAGCCAGGCCATCGACACCGTCATCTTCGTCGGCGTCGCCTTCTGGCTCCTGCCGCAGTACCTCGGCCTCGGGCCGACGTTGCCCGGCAGCGTCGTCCTCTCGCTGGTCGTCGGCCAGTACCTCCTCAAGCTCCTCATCGCCGTGCTCGACACGCCATTCGTCTACCTCATCACCGGCGCAGTCAGGCGGTCCGAATCACCCGAGGCGGACGTTCTGCAGTAACGGACGCCTTGTTTCCGGGGCGGAGGCCCCCGTACCGTGTTCCCGACGCAGTTCGGCATCCCGGACGGGCCCGAACTGCTCGTCGTCCTGGTGCCGTCCCTCGGTGTGCCGTTGGTGTTGGGCGCGGTGCTGCTGGTCGCACCGAGCCGCACGGACGACCGGGACGACGAGCCAGAGGCACACGCCGACGGGCTGGCAGACGAGCGCGACGGCGGGGAGAGCTAGTCCAGCCGCTCGGCGAAGCCGAACCGTGGCTTGACGTCGGTCACGCGCACCTCGACGGTCTCGCCGGCGTCGGCGCCGGGGACGAAGAGCGTGTAGCCGTCCACCTTCGCGACCCCGTCGCCCTCGTCGCCGACGTCCTCGACGTCGACCTCGAGTTCCTCGCCCGTCGAGACGGGCGCGGTCACCCGCCCCTTCCCGACCACGTACAGCTCCGAGGAGGCGTCCCGCGAGGCCTCGGGGTGGATGGTGCGGGCGTACTCGAACTCCTCGTCGACGTCGGCCCGCAGGTCGTCCGTGTCGGGACCCTCGAACACTTTCGCGACGAAGTCGCCGCCCGGCGCGAGCAGCGCCAGCGCCGTCTCGAAGGCGATGCGGGCGAGGTGGACCGAGCGGGCGTGGTCCAGTTCGTACTGGCCGCTCATGTTCGGCGCCATGTCGGAGACGACGACGTCGGCCTCGCCGACCAGTTCGGTCACATCGGCCCGCGTCGACTCCTCGGTCATGTCCCCCCGGACGGTCTCGACGCCCTCGATAGGGTCGATTCGCTGGCGGTCGACGCCGACGACGGTGCCGGACTCGCCGGCGAGTTCGGCGGCCACCTGGAGCCACCCGCCCGGCGCGGCCCCCAGGTCGACGACCGTGTCGCCCTCGTCGACGAGGGTCGCCTCCCTGTCCAGCTGTTTGAGCTTGTAGGCCGCCCGCGAACGGTACCCCTCCTGTTTGGCCCGGTTGTAGTACTCGTCCTTGCCGGTCATGCGTACCTCACCGGGATTCCCCGGACGTTGCGGCCACGGGCCGCTCGCGAATTCGCGTTCATGCTAACCGGGACGTCGTGGAACCGGAAAGGCACATCGGATGGGTCCGGCGTGGGAGCGAGAACCGGGTCCATCCGCCTGTCGTTCCCGGAGGCTGTGGCGATGCTCGTGCCGCGCGGCCGCGGCGCCCGCTGGCGGTTCACCGCCCACATCATAAAAAGAGTGGTCATGTGCCGGCAAAAAACACATACTCCGCGTATGCTAACGCTTCACAGAAACCGTGAGCGAATCCGTAGACGCTGGGGCGGGGGTTCGGTCGCCTCGCGCCCGGGGATGTGCGGCATGCGAGCCGCGATGTACGCCGAGATGGCGAAGACGGCCGCCGGAGAGCGTCCGCCGCTGGACCGCGAGGACGACTGGGACGCGGCGCTCGAGGCCGCGGTCCACTTCATCCGGTCGGGCGGGCCGGGCGAGATGACCGGTCGGCAACTTCTCAGCAAGGCCGTCGGCATCCAGCGCGCCGGGCGCAACCCGCGGTGGGGGAACACCCCCGAGGAGACCTGCCAGCGGCTGGCCGTCGAGTTCCGCCGGCGGGGTCGCCATCGCTGACGGCGGACGGTCCGGGTCCCGGTTCCCGCGGCGGACAGCGACCGCTGGGAGGAGCGGCCGACCGCTCGCGCGGCAATTCCTGCGCCTTTTTACCCCCGGCGGGCGAGGGGCCGGTAACGGATGGTCGTTGGAGACATCGCAACGGGAACGGAGGTACTGGTCATCGGCGCCGGGCCGGGCGGCTACGTCGCCGCGATCCGCGGCGGCCAGCTCGGGCTGGACGTGACGCTGGTCGAGAAGGACGCCTACGGCGGCACCTGCCTCAACGAGGGGTGCATCCCGTCGAAGGCGCTTATCCACGGGACGGGGCTGGCCCACGAGGCGGGCAGCGCCGAGGCGATGGGTATCCACGCCGACCCCGCCGTCGACATGCAGGGGTTGGTCGGCTGGAAGGACGGCGTCGTCGACCAGCTGACCGGCGGCGTCGAGAAGCTCTGCAAGGCCAACGGCGTCAACCTCGTCCCCGGTCGCGCCGAGTTCGCCGACGAGAACACCGCCCGCGTCGCCCACGGCGGCGAGGGGCAGGGGAGCGAGTCCATCGAGTTCGAGCACGCCATCGTCGCGACCGGGAGCCGTCCCATCGAGATTCCGGGCCTGGAGTTCGACGGCGAGTACGTCCTCGACTCCAGCCACGCGCTGGCGCTCGAGGAGGTGCCCGACTCGATGCTCGTCGTCGGCGGCGGCTACATCGGGATGGAGCTGGCGACCGTCTTCGCGAAGCTCGGCACCGACGTCACCGTCGTCGAGATGCTCGACGACATCCTCCCGCCGTACGAGGACGACGTCAAGCGGGTCGTCCGCGACCGGGCGGAGTCGCTCGGGGTCGACTTCCACTTCGGCGAGGCCGCCCAGGGCTGGGAGGAGGCCGCCGGCGAGGCCGTCGTCGCGACCGAGACCGAGGACGGCGAGCCTCGCGAGCACGTCGCCGAGAAAGTGCTCGTCGCGGTCGGCCGGGAGGCCGTCACCGACTCGCTCGGACTCGAGAACGTCGGCCTCGAGCCGAACGACGACGGCACCCTCGACACCGACCACCAGGCCCGAACCGACGTCGAGAACGTCTTCGCCGTCGGCGACGTCGCCGGCGACCCGATGCTCGCGCACAAGGCGTACAAGGAGGGCCACGTCGCCGTCGGAGTCATCGCTGGCGAGCCGGCCGCCCTCGACTACCAGGCTGTCCCGGCGGCGGTGTTCACCGACCCTGAGATCGGGACGGTCGGGATGACCGAGGCCGAAGCCGAGGCAGCCGGCTTCGACCCCATCGTCGGACGGATGCCGTTCCAGGCGTCCGGTCGCGCGCTGACGCTCGGGGAGGACGACGGGTTCGTCCGCATCGTCGCCGACGCCGAGACCGAGTTCGTGCTCGGCGCGCAGATCGTCGGCCCCGAGGCCGCCGAGCTCATCGCGGAGGTCGGGCTCGCCGTCGAGATGGGCGCACAGCTGGAGGACGTCGCGGCGACCATCCACACCCACCCGACGCTGTCGGAGGCCGTCGCGGAGGCAGCCGCCAACGCCCGCGGCGAGGCCGTCCACACGCTGAACCGGTAGGTCCGGCCGCGTCGCTATCCGATTATCTCGAGGCCCTCGTCGGTACCGACGTGTATCTCGTCGGCGACGTCGACGAAGAGGCCGTGCTCGACGACGCCCGGTATCGTCGCGAGGTCGGTCGCCAGCGCCGCCGGGTCGTCGACGGGCCCGAACGCGCAGTCGACGACCAGGTTGCCGTTGTCCGTGACGACGGGGCCGTCCTTCCGCTCTGCGGCCCGGAGGTCGGGCTTGCCCCCGAGCGCCTCGATCCGGGACTCGACGACCGGCACCGCGTCCGAGAGCACCTCCAGCGGCACCGCGACATCGAGGGCCGCCGAGCGCTTCGATTCGTCGACGACGACGAGGAACCGGTCGGCCGCCGTGTCGACGAGTTTCTCCCGCGCGTGTGCCGCCCCGCCGCCCTTGACCAGGTCGCCGTCGGCCACCTGGTCGGCGCCGTCGATGGCGATATCGGGCGTCGCCTCCTCGAGCGTCGTCAGCGGAACCCCTGCCTCGCGGGCGAGCCGGCGGGCCCCGTGGGAGGTCGGAACGCCGCGGATATCGAGGCCGGCGTCGACGCGCCGGCCGAGTTCGCGGATGGCGGCGGCCGCGGTCGAGCCGGTCCCGAGCCCGACGACCATCCCGTCGGCGACGGCCGCCGCGGCGCTCTCGCCGGCGCGGCGCTTCTGTGCCTCGGTGCCGCCGGACTGCTTCATGCTGCGGACATGGCGTCGATGTCGGAAAAGCCCTTGCGGTGCCGGCACCAACCGGAGACGTGGAGTGTACCTACTGCGGGAGCGACCTCGCCCGCTACGACCCGGTCTTCGTCGAGGAGACCGTCGACGGCGAGCGGGTGCCGGCGGGCGGCTTCTGCAACTACGCCTGCCTGTCGGCGCACATCGACGAGTCGGAGCTGACGTTCGGCGACGCCTGCGAGTGGTCGCCGGACGGGTAGCGTTTTCACGACGGCGCACCACGTCACGACCATGTTCGGAACGAGCGGCGTCCGGGGACCGGTCGGCGACGAGGTGACCGCCGAGCTGGCGCTGCGGGTCGGGCGCGCGCTGGGCGCGGAGACCGACCGCGTCGTCGTCGGGCGCGACCCGCGGACCAGCGGCGAACTGCTCGTCGACGCCCTCGCGAGCGGGCTCCGCGAACTCGGGACCGACGTCGTCGACCTGGGTATCGCCGCCACCCCGACCGTCGCCCGCGCCGTCGCCTGGGAGGACGCCGACGCCGGCGTCGCCGTCACCGCGAGCCACAACCCGCCGGCCGACAACGGGCTGAAGCTGTGGCAGCCGTCCGGGCAGGCCTACGACGCCGCCGGCCGGGAGCGGATCACCGACCGGGTCGCGGCCGACGACCCTGCCCTCCAGCCGTGGGACCGCCTGGGCGACCGGACGAGCGCCGACGCGAGCGACCGACACGTCGACGCGCTGGTCCGGTCGGCGGACCCGCTCGAGCTGTCGGTGGCCGTCGACGTCGGGAACGGCGCTGGCGGGGTGACCGCCGACGCGCTCGTCGAGCTGGGCTGTCACGTCGAGACGCTGAACGGCCAGCCCGACGGCCGGTTCCCCGGACGGCCCTCCGAGCCGACCGCCGAGAACTGCACGGCGCTGTCGACGCTGGTCGCCGAGGGCGACTACGACCTCGGCGTCGCCCACGACGGCGACGCCGACCGGGCCCGCGCCGTCGCCGGCGACGGGACGTTTCTCTCGGGCGACGCACTCCTGGCGCTGTTCGCCGCCGAGGCCGCCGACCCGGGCGAGCGGGTCGCCGTTCCCGTCGACACCAGCCTGGCCGTCGAGGACTACCTCGCCGAGCGGGACGTCGGCGTCACCCGGACGCCGGTCGGTGACGTCTACGTCGCCGAGGCCGCGACCGCTCCGGACGTCGCCTTCGGCGGCGAGCCCTCGGGAGCGTGGATCTGGCCCGAGGCGACGCTGTGTCCCGACGGCCCGCTGGCGGCCGTCCGGCTCGCGACGATGACCGCCGCCGAGCCGCTCGAGGACCGTCTCGAGCGGATACCCTCCTACCCCATCCGGCGCGCGAGCGTCGAGACCGACGCGAAGGGGGCGGTGATGGCCGCCGTCGAGCAGCGGGTCCTCGAGCGCTACGACGACGTCGAGACACTGGACGGCGTCCGCGTGGAGACCGCGGACGGCTGGTTTCTGCTCCGGGCGAGCGGCACGCAGCCGCTGGTGCGGGTCACCGCCGAGGCGCGCGAGGAGGGCCGCGGGGAATGCGGTGCCGTTCGACGGCGGGTCCGTGATGCCAGTTCAGGTACGCCGGGTCGACCGTGCCTCGCGGACGTCCGACCCGTCCCGGATCTTGTCCTCACACTGCGGGCAGACGCGCGGGTCCTGCACGCCGTTCGGTGTGAAGACCCGCGCGTAGGCTGCCGTGACGAACGCGCCACAGTTCTGGCATTCCGGCATACGCTCATGCAAGTTCTGGGTGTACATAATAATAGCGTGACAACACGTGCCGAGGGGGCGGGCGAGATGCCCCGAATCCCGTATATTCAGCCGTCTGAGTGGAACGTCTCGAATCACCGGCTCAGACCAGTTCGAGCAGCGCGTCGACGTCGGCCGCCGTGTTGAAGACGTGGACCGACGCCCGGACGCCGCCGCCCGGGACGGTCCGGACCGCCACGCCCGCCTCGTCGGCGCGCTCGACGAACCGCTCGGCGTCCGGGACCTCGAAGCAGACCAGCCCGGACTCGTAGCGGTCGGGCGAGCCGAGCCGGTCGCCGAGACCGGCCCTGAGCCGGTCGGTCAGCCGCTCGATTCGCGACTCGACGGTTCCCAGCCCGACCGCCTCCAGCAGGTCGATGGCCTCGACCAGGCCCGCGTAGGTCGCGACGGCCGTCGTCGAGAGCTCGAACCGGCTGGCGTCGGGGGCGTACTCCAGCCCAGCACCGGTCGGGTCGGTCACGCTCGCGTAGCCGAGATGTCGGGGCCGGAACGCCGACAGTGCCTCCGGGGCGACGTAGAGGAAGCCCGCCCCCCAAGGCCCCAGTAGCCACTTGTGCCCGGAGGCACAGACGGCGTCGGCGCCCCACTCGCGGACGCCGACGGGGTGCTGGCCGACGGTCTGGACGGCGTCGACGACCGCCAGCGCGCCCGCCTCGTGTGCGACCTCGACCGCCTCGGCGACGGGCAGCCGCGTGCCGTGAATCCAGCTCTCGGAGCTGAGACAGACCAGCCTGGCGTCGGCGACCGCCTCGCGGTACGCGGCCATCGGCAGCCGTCCGTCGGGGCACTCGACGGTCTCGACCACGACGCCCTCGCTCTCGAGTCGGCGCCACGGCAGCACCCCCGAGGGGTGCTCGAGGTCGGTCCGGACGACCCGGTCGCCGGGCTCCCAGTCGACGGCGTTCGCGACCCGGCTGATGCCGTCGCCGGTGGAGGCGACCAGCGCGACGTCGCCGGGCGCACAGCCGAGGTGGGCCGCCAGCCGCTCGCGGGCGGCGTCCTGCAGCTCCGCCGCCGCCTCGTAGTGGTCGACCGCACAGGCGTCGAACTCGTGGCGGCGCTGTGCCTCGGCGACGGCCTTGACGACCGGCCGCGGGCTCGGCCCGCTCGCCCCCGTATTCAGATAGGCGCACTCTTCGCAGGCCGGCATCTCCTCGCGGAGCGATTCAGGGTCCATGCCCGTACGTCGGGCGCCAGCACAAAGGGCCTCCCGCCGCGGCCACCACAACCGGCAAGGGCGTCGCCGCCCTCCCCACGGACGTGCCGATAGCTTCCGCCGACGGAACGACCCTGCGGTACGAGGTGGACGGGGACGGGCCGACCGTCGTCTTCGTCCCCGACGTCGGCTTCGGCCCCTGGGTGTGGGGCTGGCAGGCGCCGGCACTCGCCGGTCGCCACCGGACGGTCGTCTACGCTCCCCGGGGGACCGGCCGCTCGGACGCGACGGGACCGTACACGGTCGACCGCTTCGTCGCCGACCTCGAGGCGGTGCTCGGCGCCGCAGGGGTCGACCGCGCGCACCTCGTCGGCGCGGGGCTGGGCGGGATGGTCGCGCTCCGCTACGCCCGGGAGTACGGCCGCGCGCGGTCACTGACGCTGTTCGGAGCTGCCGCCGCCGGCGACGACGTCGACGAATCGGCACTCCGGGCGCTCCACCCCGCAGACCCGACGCGCCTCCGGGAATCGCTCTCCCTCGCGTTCTCCGAACGGTTTCTCTCGGAGACGGGGCTCGTCGACGACATCGTGGCGTGGCGCCGCGAG